>NZ_JALBHA010000079.1:0-17553 GCF_023006445.1 Bradyrhizobium sp. SHOUNA76 | reverse complement strand
ATAGACGCAGAGCGCGCGGTGCTCGCCGACCAGCCGCGCCGGGGCGCGCTCCTCGAATGCGAAGCCCGGCCGCCACATCAGCGAGCCGTAGCCGAACACCCAGAGGTCGCCGTTGGCTGTGGTGACGGAGGGGAGGGTGATTTCCGACATTTCGGGCACGGCTACCAGAACCGCGCCCCCAAGCGAAGCGAATTCTCCGCCTTTCGTCGCAGGCGGGCCTCGCTTACATTTGCCTGAATCTGGGGTCAAAGGGTCGCCGCATGTCCAATATGACCGTTGCCGCAGGCCGCCGCTCCCGTTGGGGCCTTTTCATCGCACCCGTTCTCGTCCTGATCCTCGCCGTGGCGTGGAGCTGCTTCTGGTTCTATGCGGCGTCGCAGGCCGAGATCGCCGCCGACGCCTGGCGGGCGCAGGAGGCCAAGGCGGGCCGCATCTATGATTGCGCCAAGCGCTCGATCGCGGGCTTCCCGTTCCGCTTCGAGGTCCAGTGCTCCGGCGCCAGCGTCGCCCTGGTCTCGCAGAATGCGAGCAAGACGCCATTCACGGCGAAGCTCGACAACATCCTGGTCGTCGCCCAGGTCTACGATCCCAAGCGCGTCATCGCCCAATTCTCCGCACCCGCGACCCTGACCGACGGCGTCACGCAAAACACCTTCGTGGTGAACTGGAGTAACGGTCGCGCCAGCGTGGCGGGCCTGCCGGCCGTGCCGGATCGCGCCTCCATCGTGTTCGACGATCCCACCCTCAACCGGCTCGACGGCAGCGTGCAGGTGCCGCTTGCGCGCGCCAAGCAGGTCGAGCTGCACGGTCGCCTCGCCGAGGGATCGCCGGCCGATCATCCTGTGATCGAGACCGTGCTCCATGTCGCGCAGGGCAGCATCCAGGGCGTTCACCCCCTGCTCGCCGAGCCGTTCGAGGCGGACACGCGCGCCAAGGTCACCGGCCTGTCCGACCTGACGCCAAAGCCCTGGCCGCAGCGCTTCCGCGAGATCCAGGCCGCCGGCGGCCATATCGAGATCGTCCAGTCGCGGATCCAGCAGGGCGAGATGATCGCGGTTGCGGCCGGCACGCTCGGCCTCTCCGCCAACGGCCGGCTCGACGGCGAATTGCAGATGACGGTGACGGGCCTCGAGCGCGTGATCCCGGCGCTCGGCATCGAGAAGATGCTGGAGGAGGGCGTGCCGCAGGCGACGCTCGACCGCGTCGCGCCGGGCGTGAAGTCGCAGGACCTCAACAACCTCTTCGGCGCGCTCGACCGCGCCGTGCCCGGCCTGGGGAAGGTCATCAAGCAGAACGCCAATGCCGGCGTTGCCGCCGGCATCAACTCGATCGGCACCGAGAGCACGCTGGAAGGCAAGAAAGCGAGAAGCTTCCCGCTCAAGTTCGTCGACGGCGCCGTGCTGCTCGGCCCGGTCAAGGTCGGCCAGATCCCGCCGCTGTATTGAAGACCTCTCGTCATTCCGGGTTCGACGCTGCGCGTCGCCCCGGAATGACGGGAAATGGGGAGGCGCCGCTACGGCTTCTTCAGCGCGCCGTGCTGCCGGCCGAAATCCGCCGCCGCCGAATCCTGGCCGATCTCGACGATGCCGCGGCGGATGGCGCGGGTGCGGGTGAAGTGGTCGAACAGCGCCTCGCCGTCGCCGCGGCGGATCGCGCGGGTGAGCTTGGCGAGGTCCTCGGTGAAGGTGCCGAGCATCTCCAGCACGGCCTCCTTGTTGGCGAGGAAGACGTCGCGCCACATCGTCGGGTCGGAGGCGGCGATGCGGGTGAAATCGCGAAAGCCGCCGGCGGAGAACTTGATGACCTCGGATTCCGTCACCTGCGCCAGCTCGTCCGCGGTGCCGACGATGGTGTAGGCGATCAGATGCGGCAGATGGCTGGTGATCGCGAGCACGAGATCGTGATGATCCGGCGTCATGACCTCGACCTTGGCGCCCATCGCCGCCCAGAACGCGCGCAGGCGATCGGTGGCCGCGGCGTCGACGCCTTCGGGCGGGGTGAGAATGCACCAGCGGTTGATGAAGAGCTCGGCGAAGCCTGAATCCGGACCCGAATGCTCGGTGCCCGCCACCGGATGCGCCGGCACGAAATGAACCGACTTCGGCAGATGCGGCGCCATGTCCCTGACGATCGCGCCCTTGACCGAGCCGACGTCGGAGATGACAGCGCCTGGCTTCAGGTGCGCGGCGATCTCCTGAGCCACAGGTCCGCAGGCGCCGACGGGAATGCAGAGGATGACGAGATCGGCATCCTTCACCGCTTCCGCATTGGTCGCCACGACCTGATCGACGATGCCGAGCTCCATCACCCGCGCGCGCGTCTTCTCCGAGCGCGCGGTTGTGACGATCTCGCCCGCCAGGCCCTGGAGCTTCGCAGCGCGCGCGATCGAGCCGCCGATCAGGCCGAAGCCGATCAGCGCGACACGCTGGAAGTGCGGATCCGCGCTCATTTGCCGGCCACGAAGTCGCGCAAGGCATCGACCACGAGGCGATTGGCTTCCTCGGTGCCGATGGTCATGCGCAGCGAATGCGGCAGGCCGTAGTTCTTCAACGCGCGCAGCACCAGGCCGCGCTTGGTGAGGAAGGCGTCGGCATCATCAGCGGTCTTGCCCTTGTCGGTCGGGAAGTGGATCAGCACGAAATTGGCGACGCTCGGCGTCACCTTCAGTCCGAGCTTGCCGATCTCCTCGGTGAGCCAGTTGCGCCAGGTCTCGGTGAACTGCTTCGACATCGCCTGGTGCGCAGTGTCCTCGATCGCGGCGACCGCGGCATACATCGCGGGTGTCGACACGTTGAAGGGACCGCGGATGCGGTTGACGGCGTCGATGATGTGCTCGGGACCGAACATCCAGCCGATGCGCAGCGCCGCGAGGCCGTGGATCTTCGAGAATGTGTGCGTCACCACCGTATTCTCGGTGGTGGCGACGAGCTCGATCCCCATCTCGTAATCGTTGCGCGAGACGTAATCGCAATAGGCGGCATCCAGCACCAGCAGCACGTGCGAGGGCAGGCCGGCGCGCAGCCGCTTGACCTCGTCGAACGGCACGTAGGTCCCGGTCGGATTGTTGGGGTTGGCGAGCCAGACCAGCTTGGTGCGCGGCGTCACGGCTTTCAGGATGGCGTCGACGTCGCAGGTGAGGTTGGTCTCCTGCGCGACGACATTCTTGGCACCGACCGCCATGGTCGCGATCGGGTAGACCAGGAAACCGTGCGTGGTCGAGATCGCCTCGTCGCCGTGGCTGAGATAGGTGTGGGCGAGCAGGTTGAGGATCTCGTCCGAGCCGGCGCCGCAGATGATGCGGTTGGGATCGAGCCCGAAGGAACGGCCGATCGCCTCGCGCAGCACGCGCGAGGTTCCTTCCGGATAGTCCTCCAGATGGTCCGCCACGCGCTTGAACGCCTCGATCGCCTTGGGCGAGGGCCCGAACGGCGTCTCGTTGGCCGAGAGCTTGAATACCTTGCGACCCGGCTCGGCGACCGGGCTCTTGCCGGGCGTGTAGGGCGCAATATCGAGAATGCCGGGATTCGGCACGGGGCGGGACATCTTCAACTCCGAAAATGGCGGGGCGTGGCGCGCGGTTTACGATTTCGCCCCGGTCGGGGGCACCGTATAGCGCGTTGCGTGGCTGCCGACGAGGGCCGTGGAGCGGACCGAGGCCCCCGCCTCGATCAGGGCAGCCCTGATTTTGTCGATGCTGGTCGCACCCGTGACCGAGACCAGCAGCGCCGCGCCGTCGAAGGCGGTGTCGGGCACCGCCACGATCTCGGCGAGCGGCGACAAGGCACGCGCGACCTCGGCGTTCCATCCCGAGACGCGCACACTGAAGGTCTCGACCTCCGTCACCAAAGCGCTGTCGGCGACGCGCGAGATTGCGAACACCGGCAGTGCGGCCGGATGGTCGGCGCGCTCGACGAAGGGCAGCCGCGCGATGATTTTTGGCGCGCCTTCTTGCTCGAGCGAGAGCCACCAGGGCGTGCGGCTTGAGGTCGCCGAAACCAGCGCCAGATCGCCCTTGGATTTCGCCACCGCCTCGACCGCGGCCTGCGCGCTGAAATGCGCGACGTAGGGCACCGTAAAACCAAAATGGAAGCGCGCGGAATCGCGCATCGCCGGCTCGCTCACCGAGATGTCGGCATGCACGGAGAACGGCGCCTGCACATAGGTGAAGGTCGAGATGATGACGCGCCAGATGCTCTCGACCGTGTCGAGCGGCAGGATGCCGCGATGGCGCTGCACGAGGTCGCGCATCATGGCGGCCTCACGCGCCGGGCGGAACGCGGAGCCGACCTCCTGGGTCTGCTTCACCTGGATCAGGCGGTCGATGATGTCGCCGCGCTGCATGAGGAGGCGATGCATGCCCTCATCGATCGCGTCGATCTCCTTGCGCAGTTCCTGCAGCGATGGTGGCGCGGGCGGGCGTTGGGACATGTCTTGGCTGTCGATCGTTTCGATTGGGGGATGCCCTGATTAGGCAGTCGGGGCGGTGAAAGCAAAGAGAAATCACGTCCTTTTCGGTCGACGCGACAGAGGCGAATTGAGCCGATCCGGGCCGCGACTTGACGAAAACCGCCCAAGACGGTAGCTTTTGCCCGTTCCGTGGTCATTTGAGCCGGCCGGCTTGCAGCCACGTTAAAAAACTCGCTAAACAGGCCGGGGACGCTTCCGATCCCGGCCGAACCTATCGTTCAGGCCGGGTTTTTCATGGCCTGATGCAAGTGGCGATCAAGCGTTTGATCGCAAACGAGGTCGATGGTCAGATGGGTGGCGTCAAATCGATACCGAGTCCTGCGATCAGCGCCGACGAGCGGTCGCACGAAGTGGATCATCCGAGCTCGCAGGTCGCGCATTTCGGCACCGAGCAGCCGCTGCGGCTCGATTGCGGGGTCGATCTCACCCCGTTCCAGATCGCCTACCAGACCTATGGCGAGCTCAACGCCGATCGCTCCAACGCCGTTCTGATCTGCCATGCGCTGACCGGCGATCAGCATGTCGCCAATGTGCATCCCGTCACCGGGAAGCCCGGCTGGTGGGAGACGCTGGTCGGCCCCGGCCGCCCGATTGATCCCAAGCACTACTTCATCATCTGCTCCAACGTGATTGGCGGCTGCATGGGGTCGACCGGGCCCGCGTCGATCAATCCGTCCACCGGCAAGGTCTGGGGCCTGGATTTCCCTGTCATCACCATCCCCGACATGGTGCGCGCGCAGGCGATGTTGATCGACCGGCTCGGCATCGACACGCTGTTTGCGGTCGTCGGCGGCTCGATGGGCGGCATGCAGGTGCTGCAATGGACCGCCGCCTATCCTGCCCGCGTGTTCTCTGCGCTGGCGATTGCCTGCTCGACGCGGCACTCCGCGCAGAACATCGCCTTCCACGAGCTCGGCCGCCAGGCCGTGATGGCCGATCCCGATTGGCATGGTGGCGGCTATGCCGATCACGGCATCCATCCGCATCGCGGGCTCGGGGTGGCGCGGATGGCGGCACACATCACCTATCTCTCGGACGCCGCGCTGCATCGCAAGTTCGGCCGGCGCATGCAGGACCGCGAGCTGCCGACCTTCTCGTTCGATGCGGATTTCCAGGTCGAGAGCTATCTGCGCTACCAGGGCTCCTCCTTCGTCGAGCGCTTCGACGCCAACTCCTACCTCTATCTGACGCGCGCGATGGACTATTTCGACATCGCCGCCGACCATGGCGGCGTGCTGGCGAAGGCGTTCGCCGATATCAAGACCCGCTTCTGCGTGGTCTCGTTCACCAGCGATTGGCTCTTCCCGACCTCGGAATCGCGCGCGCTGGTGCACGCGCTGAACGCCTCGAGCGCGCGGGTGTCGTTCGCCGAGATCGAGACCGATCGCGGGCATGACGCCTTCCTGCTCGACGTTCCCGAGTTCTTCGACATCTCCCGGGCCTTCCTGCAATCGGCAGGCAAGGCGCGTGGACTGAAGGGTAGCTAGCATGTCGGTGCAGGAAGTCTTGCCGCTGGGCGGCGTTACGACCGGGAAGTCCGGTGATTTTCGCGCCGATCATCGGCTGGTCGCCGAGATGGTCAGGCCGGGCTCGAAGGTGCTCGACGTCGGCTGCGGCGAGGGCGATCTGCTTCAGCTTCTGGAGACCCGCGGCATCGACGGCCGCGGCATCGAGCTGTCGCGTGAGGGCGTCAACCGCTGCGTGGCCAAGGGTCTTGCGGTGGTGCAGGGCGATGCCGACACCGACCTCGTCAATTATCCGGATGACGCCTTCGACTACGTGATCCTGTCGCAGACGCTGCAGGCAACGCGGCAGCCGAGGGTGGTGTTGGAGAATCTGCTGCGCATCGGCCGCCGCGCCATCGTCTCGTTCCCGAATTTCGGCTTCTGGAAGATGCGGCTCCAGCTTCTGATCGGCGGCCACATGCCCCGCACCGAGAATTTGCCGGCGACCTGGTACGACACCGCCAACATCCATTTCTGCACCATCAAGGATTTCGTGCAGCTCTGCGACGAGATCAACGTCAAGATGGAGCGCTCGGTCGCACTCGATCTCTACGGCCGCCCGGTGCCGCTGAACCTGCCGTGGTGGGTGTGGAACATGTTCGGCGAGCAGGGCGTGTTTTTGCTGAGCAGGGGCGGCGGGAAATCGTAGTTTCTCGTCATTGCGAGGAGCCCTTGCGACGAAGCAATCCAGACTGTTTCCACGGAGGTAGTCTGGATTGCTTCGCTGGCGCTCGCAATGACGGAGTAAGCGGCTATAGCGGTGCCTAATGCGCCGCCAGCGACCTCGGATCGCGCGCCGGCCAGCGGCCCACTTCCACCAGCGTCACGAACCGCTCGACGCTTTCGTTGAACAGCGCGGGCTCTTCGAGATTGAGCACGTGACCCGATTTCGGAAACATCGCCAGCCCCGCCGCGGGCAGATGCTTCTTCAGGAACAGGCTGGGCCCAACGCACGGATCGTCCTCGTCGCCGCAGATGATCAGCGCCGGCGTCGTCGCCTTCTTGATCGCATCCGTCATCGTGTAGATCGAGGGGCGGCCGCCCTGGAAGCCGCGCATCGTGCGCGCCGAACCCTTGGCGTCATGTCGTGCCAGCGCGGCGTAGAAATCGGCGTGCCCGCGCGGATCCTTCACCAGAAAGGGAATCCGGCTCGGCGCCTCGCGCGTGACTTTCGCGACCTCGGCGGAGCCCAGCGTCTCGAACTGCTCGGCATTTGCGCGGCATTGCTTGCGCCAAGCGTCGAGGTTCTCGAGTTCCGAGCCGGAGCCGACGCCGGCCAGCGTCATCGACAGCGCGCGTTGTGGCGCGTTCAATCCGATCTGGAGCGACGAGTAGGCGCCCATCGACAGGCCGACGAGATGTGCGCGCTCGATCTCGAGATGATCGAGCACCGCGAGCGCGTCGCTGTAGAAATGCGTGTAGCTGTAGACCTCGCCCTCGGGAACGTCCGACGGCGTGTAGCCGCGCGCCGAATAGGTGATGCAGCGATGGCCGCGCGACAAGTAGCGCATCTGCGGCTCCCAATTGGTGTAGTCGGCCGCGAATTCGTGCAGGAAGATGATCGGCGTGCCGCTGCCCGCTTCTTCGAAATAAAGACGGCACCTGTCCTCCGCGACGGCGTAAGGCATCGGGTTTTCTCCCTGAGGGTGTTGCGGCATTGGAATGCCGTTCTGCAGTTCACGCATGTGAGTTCTAACACCCGTTAACCTGCGCGCAAAATCTTTCAGAACGCGTCTTGATCTCGCCACATCAGGATTCTGATACGCAAAGCAGATGTCGGCCACCGCACGGGCCGATCGGGAAGTGGGGTGTCAACGAAGGATGAAGAATGTTTGAGTTGTTTGCGTCTCGCCTGTCGCGTTGTGTTGTCGCGCTGGCGATTTTCTTCGCGGCGGTTGCCTCGTTCATTTCTCCGGCCTCAGCGCGGCCGCATCATCGTCATAGCGCAGAGCGGCACGCTTACGTGCACCACGGCAGGCATCATCATTACCGCCACCATGCACGCAGCTCGCGCTTCGAGCGCGGCGCGGCGCAGTTGCAGGCGAGCGGATTCGGCAACGCTTTTGCCAGCTATGATCCGAACGCCAATAGCCCAGGCGTTGTCATGAGCGGCAATGGTGGAACGATCATTAGCGGCAGCGGTCGAATGGCCGCGAGCGGTAGCCGTCGAATGGCTATGCGCGGTGGCGGTAGCGATGGAATGGCCACGAGCGCGAACGGCGGCATCGCCGGTAGCGGCATGAGTAACGGCGGCTTCGGCGGTGGATCGGGCCTCGTCTCGGAGGCGCGCCGCTATGTCGGCAGCAATCCGACCGGGCGCGGCAGCCTGTGGTGCGCGCGCTTCATGAACATGGTGCTGCAGCACACCGGCCATCAGGGCACGGGATCCGACATGGCGAGCTCGTTCGCGCGTTACGGCACGCGCGTTTCCGGTCCGCAGGTCGGCGCAATCGCGGTGATGTCGCGCGGCGGCCGCGGCGGTCATGTCGGCATCATCACCGGCGTCGACGCGCAGGGCAATCCGATCATGATCTCCGGCAACAACGGCAATCGCGTCCGCGAGGCGCCGGTCTCGCGCGGTCGGATTTATGCGTATGTGATGCCGAACTAGCCATGGAGCCGTAGGGTGGGCAAAGGCGCGAAGCGCCGTGCCCACCAGCGGTGTGTCAGCATTCGAGAACGAAGTGGTGGGCACGCTTCGCTTTGCCCACCCTACGGCCGCTTAGATGAGCTTCGGCTCTTCCACCGCAACGGCATCGCCCACGCCGATCTCGCCACCTTCGATCACCTCGGCATAGATGCCGCAGTCCATGTGGCCGAGGTGGCGCGAGAGCGTGGGCGGGATTTCGAGATCGCGCTTGCCGGTCTCGGGATCGACATTGGTGGCAGGGCAGCGGACGATGCGCTTGACCACTTTCAGCCGGGCCTGCCCGATCGCCAGCGTCTGGCCGACGAGATCGAGCTCCGACCAGGCCGGCCAGCCCTTCACGTAGAGATTGGCGCGGAAGCGCAGCGGGTGAACCGCGGCGCCGCCCAGCATGGACTCGATGGCGCGGACACTGCCGAGATTGATGATGGAGACAACCTTGCGGGCGACATCGGAGAAGCTGTGGTCGCGGCCGGACAGCACCTTCGGAGGCCCCTTCAGCTCCCGCTGAAAGTTCTCCGTGAAGTAGCGCTCGATGGCAGCGCGCCCGGCTGCGGTCTCCAGGTCGCCGCTGGCGACGGTCTGGCCATCCCTGCGGATGGTCAACACATTGGTGGCGTCGTCGAACCGGCTGTCGAGCTCCGCGAGCCGCTCATTGCGCGCCAGCATCAGGAATTGGATTTTCGGCTTCCATTCGGGCGCATCAGGGTCGAACCCGCTCGGTCCGTTCTCGATGGCATAGCGGCGGTCCGCCGGTAGGGTTTGGCCGACCCGCAAAGGGGCGCGCGACAGGCGTTCCGGCGTCAGGCCCTTGATCGGGTAGCGGTAGAGGCCGGTGATCTCGGCAGTGTGGCTGGCTGTCATGCCGCTACTTAAGGGATTCGATCCGGACCCGCCAAGCTCGCGGATCAGCGCACGAAATTGTGAAGTCGCCTCTTTCGCATCCGCAGCCTGCTTCCCACATCTGCGTCAGGCCGGCGCAATGTCGGCAAAATACGACCGTTACCGGTTGAGAAACGTCAATGCGGTAATCGGAAACCCAATGAAGATGCCGTTTGGGGTGCCTTAGGGGCCCCGAGGGCAGGCCGAGGGACAGAAAAGATGAATATCGACAAATATACCGAACGCTCCAGGGGCTTCGTCCAGTCTGCGCAGTCGCTGGCGATGCGCGAGGGGCACCAGCAATTTTCCACCCTGCACGTGCTGAAGGTCCTGCTGGACGACAACGAGGGCCTGGCTTCCGGCCTGATCGATCGCGCCGGCGGCAATTCCCGCGCAATCCTGAAGGCGACCGAGGACGCCCTAAACAAGGTGCCGAAGGTCTCCGGCGGCGGTGCCGGGCAGATCTATCTGGCGCCCGAGCTCGCCCGCACTTTCGACGCGGCCGAAAAGGCCGGTGAGAAGGCCGGCGACAGCTTCGTCACCGTCGAGCGGCTGCTGCTCGGCCTCGCGCTGGAAAAGACCAGTGAGGCGGGCACGATCCTGAGCAAGGGCGGCGTCACCCCGCAAAACCTCAACGCGGCGATCGAGGCGCTGCGCAAGGGCCGCACGGCTGACAGCGCGACCGCCGAGAACGCCTATGACGCGCTGAAGAAATATGCCCGCGACCTGACCCAGGCTGCGCGCGACGGCAAGCTCGACCCGGTCATCGGCCGCGACGAGGAGATCCGCCGTACCATCCAGGTGCTCTCGCGCCGAACCAAGAACAACCCCGTCCTGATCGGTGAACCCGGCGTCGGCAAGACCGCCATCGCCGAAGGCCTCGCGCTGCGGATCGTCAATGGCGACGTGCCGGAGAGCCTGAAGGACAAGAAGCTGCTGTCGCTCGACCTCGGCGCGCTGATCGCCGGCGCGAAGTATCGCGGTGAGTTCGAGGAACGGCTGAAGGCCGTACTTCAGGAAGTGACCGGGAGCGAAGGCACTTTCATCCTGTTCATCGACGAGATGCATACGCTGATCGGCGCGGGCAAAGGCGACGGCGCGATGGACGCCTCCAACCTGCTCAAGCCGGCGCTCGCCCGCGGCGAGCTGCACTGCATCGGCGCGACCACGCTCGACGAGTACCAGAAGCACGTCGAGAAGGACGCGGCGCTGGCGCGGCGCTTCCAGCCGATCTTCGTCAGCGAGCCCTCGGTCGAGGACACCATCTCGATCCTGCGCGGCCTGAAGGACAAGTACGAGCAGCACCACGGCGTGCGGATCACCGATTCCGCGCTTGTGGCTGCGACGACGCTGTCCAACCGCTACATCACCGACCGCTTCCTGCCCGACAAGGCGATCGACCTGATGGACGAGGCCGCCGCGCGGCTGAAGATGCAGGTCGATTCCAAGCCGGAAGAGCTGGATTCGCTCGACCGCGAGATCATCCGGCTCAAGATCGAGCAGGAGGCCCTGAAGAAGGAAAGCGATCCCGGCTCCAAGACCCGGCTCCAGACCCTGGAGAAGGACCTCGCCGAGCTCGAGGAGAAGTCTGCGGCGCTGACGGCGCGCTGGAGCGCGGAGAAGAACAAGCTCTCCGATGCCCAGAAGCTGAAGTCCGAACTCGACGGCTTGCGTGTCGAGCTGGCCAATGCGCAGCGGCGCGGCGAATTCCAGAAGGCCGGCGAGCTGGCCTACGGCCGAATCCCCGAGCTCGAGAAGCAGCTTGGGGATATCGAGGCGCGCGAAGGCTCCGGCGAGATGATGGAGGAGGCGGTCACCGCCAACCACATCGCGCAGGTGGTCTCGCGCTGGACCGGTGTGCCCGTCGACAAGATGCTGGAGGGCGAGAAGGAGAAGCTCCTGAAGATGGAGGAGCAGCTCGGCACCCGCGTCGTCGGCCAGGCCGAGGCCGTGCGTGCGGTCGCAACCGCCGTGCGCCGTTCGCGCGCAGGCCTGCAGGACCCGAACCGTCCCACCGGCTCGTTCATGTTCTTAGGCCCCACCGGCGTCGGCAAGACCGAGCTGACCAAGGCGCTCGCGGAGTACCTGTTCAACGACGAGACCGCGATGGTCCGCCTCGACATGTCCGAATACATGGAGAAGCACTCGGTCTCGCGGCTGATCGGCGCGCCTCCGGGCTATGTCGGCTATGACGAGGGCGGTGCGCTCACCGAAGCGGTGCGGCGCCGGCCTTATCAGGTGGTGCTGTTCGACGAGATCGAGAAGGCGCATCCTGACGTCTTCAACGTCCTGTTGCAGGTGCTCGACGACGGCCGCCTGACCGACGGCCAAGGCCGTACCGTCGATTTCCGCAACACGCTGATCATCATGACCTCGAATCTCGGTTCGGAGTTCCTGGTGAACCAGCCGGAGGGCGAGGACACCTCGGCCGTGCGCGAGCAGGTGATGGGAATGGTGCGCGGGCATTTCCGCCCCGAATTCCTCAACCGCGTCGACGAGATCATTCTGTTCCACCGCTTGCAGCGGAGCGAGATGGGCCGGATCGTCGAGATCCAGTTCGCGCGGCTGCAGAAGCTCCTCACCGACCGCAAGATCGTGCTGAGCCTCGACGCTGCCGGTCGCGACTGGCTCGCCGCCAAGGGCTGGGATCCCGCCTACGGCGCAAGGCCGCTGAAGCGCGTGATCCAGCGCCATCTCCAGGATCCGCTCGCCGAGATGATCCTGGCCGGCGACGTCAGGGATGGCGATACGGTCGCGATCTCGTCCGAAGGCAACGTGCTGACCTTCAACGGCAAGGCACCGCAGACCGCCGAGATTGCGCAGTTCGAGGCGCCGGTGCCGAAGCGCAAGCTGAACTGAAGGACGGCGGTCAGTACCTGAAACGACAAGCCGCCCCGGAGAGGTCAGCCTCTCCGGGGCGGTTTGTTTTGCGGCTGGCCCGCTAAGTAACTGCGGATGCGAAGCCAGGCAGTTCGGGGCGTGTCAATCATCGCGGCGCAGCCTTACCGGAATATGCGCGCTACCTACAATTTTGACGCAATGCACGCAAAAGGGATGTTGTGCAAAAGATACACGGTACGCGCTTTAGCGCTCCGGGTGTGCGAATCTTCTTGAACAACCGGCCACGCCGTCGCCACAATCCTTACCGGGGAGTTAAGGGGGCGTGAGATGCGTGGCGTGGTGGCGTTGCGTCGACAGGGCATGGCAGTCGCCGTTTGTGTGTTGGCTGGCCTGCTCTTGTCGGGTTGCAAGACATTCGATGGACAGCCGGATCGACTGTATCCGGTCGCTACCGAAGTGGAGAGCGCGAAAACGGCTTTGGATGCCATGGCGCTGAGCTATAAGGACGCGACCAACGACGAGGACCGGAAGCGCCATCGCAACGAATATATAGCGCTCCGCATGTATATCATCGATGCTGAATTCACCAATTTCGAGAGTGCTCTGACAAGAGAGCGGGGGGAGTTCGGTTTTACGACAGCTTTGACGACACAGGCTCTGAGCACAGCCGGAGCGGTATTCACCCCTGCAAACACTGTCCGAACATTGAGCGCGCTTGCGGGAGGTGTGAACGCCACTCGAGGTTTTTATGATTCAGAGCTTCTGGTTAGCAAGACCATACAGATCATCCAGTCACAGATGGAAGCAAAGCGGGACGACGTTGCAGCCCGCATCATCAAGAAAGTTGACTATCCTCCGACCACCTATCCACTCGCCGCTGCGCTTCACGATCTCGAGGATTACTACCGTGCTGGAACGCTTACTGCAGGTCTGATCAAGGCGACGGCGGAAGCGGGAGACGCAGCATTAGAGGCGTCGGATAAAAAAACCGCTGCGATGGTGCTACAGGGCGGCACGTTCAACAGGAACGACCAGAATATGCAGCTCGTTCAACGTTATCTTTCTCCGGCCGATCCGAAGATTCTTACGGCTCGAACCGCGTTGTTGACCAAGTGTCTCGTGAGTGCTGGCTTCAATGCCCCTCCAGCAAACTATGCCGTCGATCCGAGCAGTACCGGCGTCAGGCTGATTATGATCAAGTGCGCCAGCGATGCGCGCGATCCCATGAAATGAACCAAGGGAGAATGTCGTATGGCTCTGTTTACCAGCCCCGCGGATTTCACAGAGGAAGACGAAGCGCAAAACAAGGTGGATCTGAAATCGCAGGTTACACTTTTTATCGGCCAGCCGACGTCGACGAAAATCGAAATCAGCAGGACCACCGAAGGTTATCACGCTGAATTTACGGGCGATAGCTCTCCGACGAGTCCGGGCACTGGAGTTGATCAGGCAACGACGGCGGCCTTTGCCGCCCTTGATGACGCCTCGAAGACCAAGATCACGATGGTGAAGCAATCGAATGGAAATTGGACTGTAACCAGTTGAGCATAAAGTAAGGAAAAATCGGCGTCCCATGCACGTGGCTGCCTAACTGGGACGCCGTGTGGGAGTTCTGCGGCGGCCGATCCGTCGGCGGTCGCTACTTCTTCGTGACCTTGTAAATCGCGTTCTCCACGTCCGAGGTCACGTAGATCACCCCCGTGCCGCCAACCGCGACGCCGGTCGGAATATGTGTCGGCAGTCCGCCGGGCGCGCCCACGAGGCCGATCGGGAGATTGGCCGCGATCTCGGTGATCTTGCCGCTCTCCGGTTCGATCTCGATCAGCCGCTTGGCGCCGACCTCGGCCACGATCAGCTTGCCGTCGCTCCCGCGTGCGATGCCCTCCGGCATTTTCAGCGCCTTGGCGAGCACGGTCTTTTCGCCGTTGCTGTCGATCCTGGATACGATGCCTGCAAAGGCTTCGGTGACGTAGACCTCGTCAGCCTTCCCGCCGACGAGGCCGACCGGGCCCTCGAGGTCGCCGATCAGCGTGGTGCGATCCTTGCCGTGCTCGCCCTCGACGCGCACCTTGACCAGTGACTTGGTGCCGAGCTCGGCCACCAAAATGGTGCCGTCCGCGAGCACGATCGCATCGTGCGGCGCCTTGAAGCCGTGCAGCATGTCGCGCGTTGCGCCGGTCTTGCCGTCGATCACCTGCACGGTGCCGGTGAACCAGCTCGACAGCACCACATCGTTGCCCCTCGCCGTCGCGCTCATCGGGTATTCGAGCGCGGTGCCGGCGGCGTGCATGCGCGCCTTCTCGGTGACCTCGCCGGTCGCGCCGTCCACCGTGCGATAGGCGAACACGTCGGCGACGTGGATGGTATCCTTGCCGTTCTCCGAGGTGACGCCGATGCCGCCGGGCAGGGCGAGCTTGCCGATGATGACCTGCTTCGCCTGGCCGGTCGCGGGATCGATCTCCTGGATGCCGTTGTCGGCCATGTTGGAAACGTAGATGCGGTCCTTGTCGTCGATCGCGAGATTGTCCAGCGACGGCTTCAGCTGCGCGACCATGGTCTTGACGCCCGATTTGGGGTCGACCCGGACCAGCTGGCCAAGCGCGGTATCGACGACCCAGAGATCGCCCTTGGAATCGAAATTCACCGCGGCCGGGACCTTGAAGCCGTCGGCGACGACGGTCAGCTCGGCCTTGTCGACGTCGACTTTGGCGACCTGTCCCTTGAACCAGAGCGGACCGTAGAGCTTGTCGTCGGGACCGAACTCGAAGCCGTTGAGGCCGCCCATCTTCTCCATGATCTGGCGCGGTGGTTTGACGCCCTCAACGTCGATCTCATAGAGCGTGTCGCCGAGGAAAACGGTGGTGGCGTAGAGCCTGCCGTCCTTGCGGAAGGCGAGCGAGTTGATGCCGGGAAGGCCGCTGGCGAGCTTCTTGATCGGGCCGTCGCCCTTGCGCGAATAGAGATCGCCGGCGAGGAAACCGGTCCAGGCCATGGTGCCATCAGGCGCGAATGCGATGTCGTCGGCCATTCCGATCGGAGCCGGGATTGCAACCTTGGCGGTACCGCTTGATATGTCCACCTCGTAGAGCGCCGCGCCGGCGACGCTGCCGGCGAACAGATGGCCGGCCTTGTCGATTCCGAGACCGTGCACGCCATGGAACGCCGAGCCGGGGACGAGCTTCGTCACCTCCCAGCCGTCGGCCGATGCGCTCGTTGGGGCCAAAAGCGCAGCGAAGGCTGCGCAGGCGAGCCTGTTCTTCATGGCGAGACCTCCCGTTTTTTGGAAAGTATTCGCCCCTCACGCGGCTTTGGCAAACAAAACTTGACGTTGTGAGTGACGGCGCAAAACGGCCTTGCTCGATAACGTTGAAATTCGGATCGTGTTTGGAGATGTCGGCCGATTGCCGGTTGACGACTTACCGGTTGGTGACCTGCAGCGGGCCGCCGGTCGCATCGGACATCCGGGCGATGGCGCCGCCGCGGCCGCTCATCATGCCCTCGAGCCGGTCGCGCTCCTTCTCGAAGCCTGCGAGCATCGGGCCTTCGAGCGAACGGCCGCGCGGCAGCTTCACGCGCATCGGGTCGACGAACCGGCCGTTGACCAGGATTTCGTAGTGGACATGGGGGCCGGTCGACTGGCCCGTCGAGCCGACGAAGCCGATCACCTGGCCCTGACGCACTTTCTTGCCCGCCTCCATGCCCTTGGCGAAGGCCGACATATGACCGTAGGCGGTCTCGTAGCCGTTGGAATGCTTGATGCGGATGTATTTGCCGTAGCCGCCCTCGGGGCCGGCCTTCTCGATCAGGCCGTTGCCGGAGGCGAAGATCGGCGTGCCGTAGGAGGTGGCCCAGTCGACGCCGGTGTGCATCTTCACATAGCCGAGGATCGGGTGGCGGCGGCCGCCGAAGCCGGAGCGCATGATGGCGTTGTTGACCGGCTTCCTGACCAGGAACTTCTTCGCGCTCTTGCCGGTCTCGTCGTAGTAGTCGACCACGCCGTCGTCGGGGCTCTGGTAGCGGTAGTATTTCTTGGTCTCGCCGCCGACGGTCAGGGAGGCGAACAGCACGTCGTTCTTTTCGCTCGAGGTCACGCCCTCGTCTTCGCCGGCGTAGAACACGTCGAAGGAATCGCCCGGCTGCACCTTGCGCTGGAAATCGACGTCGTAGGAGTAGATCTTGATCATGTCCTCGATGACCGGCATCGGCACCTTGTTGCGCATCGCGGTCTCGTAGATGCTCTGGTACAGCCGCACGCCGGAGCCGTCATCGTCGTCATCGTCGTCGCTGTTGGCGTTGGCCGCAGCGTCCGCGACGGTGTTCATGCTGGAGACGTCGACCGCGACGTATTTGCCGAGATCGGACAGCGCCGCGATCGCCTCGACCATGGTCTCGTTGGCGACGACGACACGGTAGGGCTGGAGGCGGGCGCCGGGGCTCGCAGGCGCCATCAGGATGCGGAGCTTCTCGCCTTCCTTGAGGCCGCCGTCGCGGCCGCGGGGGCCGAGCGTCGCGGTGATCGCCTTGATTTCGTCGGCGTTCGCGCCGAGATCGCGCAACACGCCGGCGACGCTGTCCCCCTTCTTGACCAGATGGACGCGTTCGCCGTTGGGATTGCCGCCGGTGATCTGCTCCTTGGTCTTGGGCAGCAGCGTGACGTTTTCCGGTACCACGCGCGTCTCGAAGCCGGCATAGGGATCGGACGGCGAGGCTTCGGCGGCGTAGGCGGTTCTGATGTCGGAGGGGCCGGTCGCGCCGGAGATGTCGGCGGCGGCATTGGCGAGCGAGGCGTAGCGCACCCCGCCGTTGCCGCGCCAATTGGCGGCGTCGCGCACCCGCATCAGGATGTCGTCGAGCGCCACCACCGCCGAAATCTTGGCCTTCGGCAGCACCGGCGACAGGTCCTTGGTGACGAAGGAGACTTCCGCGTCGGGCTCGACGGCTTCCGGATTGTTCGGATCTTCCGCTGCCGTCTTCGGATCGGAGCCGACATCGGTGAGCAGGCGCTGGGCGTTGAACGGTGGAATCTTCGCCGACAGATCGCTCGTCGTCATCGACAGATTGCCGGCGATCCGCACGAACGGACGCACCCGCATCACGTCGCGGTTGCCGACGCGGGCAACCGTGGAGACGCGCACGATGTTGCGGGACGCGGTGGATTCGTTCGGCGGCGGCAGGCGGTCGCTCTTGTGCAAGGTGGCGGCGCGATCGGCG
>NZ_JALBHA010000799.1:0-1819 GCF_023006445.1 Bradyrhizobium sp. SHOUNA76 | reverse complement strand
GAGGTGTTGCGGCCGCGTCACGAGCTGATGCGCGCCCAGGCCGACGGACACGATCTCGACCTCGACGCGCTCGTGCGTGCGCGGTGCGATCTTCGCGCCGGCAGCGGCGGCAGCGGTCTCGATCGCATCCATGTTGCCATGCGTCCGCAAGGGCATGATCTTGCCGTCACGCTGCTCGTCGACGTCTCGCTGTCCACGGATGCCTGGGTCGATGGCTACCGCGTGCTCGACGTCGAGAAGGAGGCGCTGCTGGTGCTCGCCCACGGGCTTTCGGCCTGCGGCGATCACCACAGCATCCTGACCTTCACCTCGCGACGGCGCTCCTGGGTGCGGCTCGAAACCGTCAAGGCCTTCGGCGAGCCGATGAGCGGGGCGGTGGAGCGCCGGATCGGCGCGCTGAAGCCCGGTTATTACACGCGGATCGGCACGGCGGTGCGCCACGCCGCCGCCGAGCTCGCCCGCCAGCCGCAGCGCAAGAAGCTGCTGATCGTCCTCACCGACGGCAAGCCGAACGACGTCGATCATTACGAGGGCCGCTTCGCGGTCGAGGACACCCGCAAGTCGGTCCAGGAGGCGCGCCGGCTCGGCATCGCCGCCTTCGGCGTCACGGTTGACGCAACTGCGCAATCCTACTTCCCGACCCTGTTCGGCCGCGGCGGCTATGCCATCGTCGGCAACATCAAGCGGCTGCCCGCGGCACTGCCGGCGATCTATCGGCAGGTCGCGCATTGATGGCGGAAAAATCCCGAACGTCATGGGTCCTGAGTGAGCTATTGCTCATCAATTGAGTATATGATCGAATGGCTGAATGGACCACGGCCGGTCAAGTCCCGATCTGATCATCTTCGATTGCGACGGCGTGCTCGTCGACAGCGAACTGTTGAGCTGCCGGTGCCTGTCGGAAATTCTCTCCGAGTTCGGCATCGCGCTCAGCGTAGAGCAGGCGCTCGAGCTCTTCCTAGGGCGCAGCACCAAGGCGATCGAGCAGCATTATCGCGATCTCGGGCAGGTCGTGCCGGACGGCTTTCTGCCGCGTTTGAAATCGAAAGTGCTGACGACGTTCGCAGCTTCGCTTCAGCCGATCCCCGGCATTGCGGGCGTGATGTCCGACTTGTCCGTGCCGTTTTGCGTGGCCTCATCCAGCGACATCGACCGCGTCGCGCTCTCGCTTGACGTCACTGGCCTGCGGGCGCAGTTCGGCGAGCGGATCTACTCCGCGCAAATGGTCAGGCACGGCAAGCCGGCGCCCGATCTGTTTCTCCTCGCGGCGGAGCGGATGGGGGTGCAACCTTCGCGCACGCTGGTGGTCGAGGACAGCGTCAGCGGCGTGCAGGCGGGCAAGGCGGCCGGCATGACTGTCTGGGGATTTGTCGGCGGCAGCCATTATCGCGGATGCAACGGCCGGGCTATATTGTCTGGCGCGGGGGCCGACCGGGTGTTCTCGCGCATGATCGACTTCTGGGAGGCGTGAGGCCCGCATGGCCGCCGAGAACGACAGATCGCGACTCGACGACGCCGCGCGCGCCGGCTGGCTCTATTTCATTGCTGGTCACACCCAGGACGAGATCGCAAAGATGCTGCAGGTCTCGCGCGCCTCGGCGCAACGGCTGGTCTCGCTGTGCCTCGCCGAGCGCCTCATCACCTTCCGGCTCGAACATCCCATCGCCGCCTGCATGGAGCTTGCGGCGCGCCTGAAGGAACGCTTTGACCTCGTTCATTGCGAGGTGGTCCCGGCCGATCCAGCGGCGCCGCAAGCCACCGCGGGGATCGCCGAGCGTTGCGCCAACCTGCTTGAGTCCACGCTGCGTTCGGAGACGCC
>NZ_JALBHA010000798.1:0-1822 GCF_023006445.1 Bradyrhizobium sp. SHOUNA76 | reverse complement strand
TGATGCGCCTGACATCGTCGCGCGACGCGGCGGGATCATGCAGGCGCCACGGGATCAGTGCCGCGGCCGCAATGCAGAGGAACACGATCGCGGCGTGCAGCGCCGACAATTCGCCGAGCGAGACGACGACGGACAGCGCCAGGGCCGCAGCGATCAGGATGACGGTCGAATGCCGCAGCCGGTCGGACCAGGGCTGGGCGGAGGGAGAAGAGGGGGCGTCGATCGCCATCGGGGCGGACTTCTCCTGGAGGCTTGTCCTAAAGCTTGGCGGCGTCAGGCACCGCTGTCGCTACGCTCTCTCACATAGGCGGCTTCACGCGCTGGACCGGGGTCGAGCTTGAGCGCCGCCTGCTGCAAGCGCTTCGATCGTGCGCCGATCATAACTTCGCGAAACGTCAGCAGGATTACAGATATGACGAAGGGGGACAGATAATAGAGGACGCGGAACAGCAACATGCCGCCCAGAAGCTCCTCGCGGTCCATCTGCCAGAGGCCGACCAGCATGGCGGCGTCGAACACTCCCAGCCCGCCAGGCGAGTGGCTCGCGAACCCGAGCAGCGTCGCCGAGACGAAGATCACCGCGACCACCACGAATCCGAGATTGGGCTCGTCCGGAACCAGCACGTACATCGCGAGCGCGCAGAAGCCGAGATCGATGATGCCGATCGCGATCTGGAGCAGCGTCAGCGCGCCGCCCGGCAGCACCACGGTCCAGGGCCCGCGGCCGACCACGCGCGGCTGGGTCGAGACCCAGACCACGTAGCCGACCAGTCCCACGATGATCATCAGCGCCAGCGTCCGGTTCAGCCACGGCGGAAGCAGGTCGATCGAGGCGGCGGCCTCCGGATGATAGGCGATGCCGAGGCCGAGCACGGCGGCATTGCCGAGCCAGAAGGTCAGGCCGGCGAGGAAGCAGATCTTTGCGACGTCGATCGCGTTCAGCCCGTAGGCCGAATAGATGCGATATCGCACCGCGCCGCCGGTGAAGACGGATGCACCGACATTGTGGCCGATCGAATAGCTGGTGAAGGCGGCGAGCGCGTTGATGCGGTAGGGCACGTGGGCGTGGCCGATCGCGCGCACGGCGAACAGGTCGTAGAAGGTCAGGGTGAAATAGCCCGCGGCGACGAACAGCGCCGCCATCGCAATCTGGCTCGGCTCGGTGCTCTTGATCGCTTCGAGGACCTCGTTGGAATCGATGCCTCGCAGCATGTGGTACAGCACATAGCAAGCGATGCCGATGACCGCGACGCTGATCACAACTCCAAGCTTATGCAGGATTTGCTTCTGGCGCAGAAACGTCGTCGCCCTGCGGATGGCTTCCAGCATCTAGACCTCGAACAACGCTTCAGCGGCCAGGGTGGCCGGCGAACGGGCGGACGACGCACAGGCACTCAACGAACCCTCGCCGCCGGCTCCGGCATCGCGCATGCCCCCTGCCCCTCCACTAGCGCGTTTTCGGGCCGAGTGGAATTCGCCAATTCGAACAAAAACTCGTGCATTCAATATTTTAGGCAGGGTTGGGTGCTCCTGATGCACGGTTTGGCGTCCTCGGCGGCAGACTTGAGGCGAATCTCCATGGCGATCCTGCGCAGGCGCCGTGAAGGTTTGATGATTTCGGCCGTACAATGTTCCGTCACGTCTTAAGCCGACGTCAATCTATGGGGCACGCCTGCCTGTTGAAAGGGGGCGGATTTTCCGATGCGCCGGAAGGTCGCGGGCGCGAAAGGTGGGCCCAGGAGCGGCCAGACCGCTGCGCCGGTCCGATTCCTCGCGAGCCGAAAGGCTCAGGCGGCCGGCATGCTGCGCGAGACCACGCGGT
>NZ_JALBHA010000797.1:0-1822 GCF_023006445.1 Bradyrhizobium sp. SHOUNA76 | reverse complement strand
ATGGCAGAAGGGCCCGGCCCGTTCGCACCAACCGGCCCGTGCAGCTGGGCCTGATGCTCGCCGCGATTGGACTGGCGGGCTTCACGGCGGCGCGCCGCAGGCGTCACGGTCAAAGATTGGACGCTTGAATGCTGGTGCGGCGCTCCGAACAGATCGACTCCTGGCTGCTGGTGGCGGCAACGGCGGTCTTCGTTCTGACTGCGGAGCGCTACTTTCAGGACTCCGGCGTGGTCCCATCGGGACCTCCCCAAGACCACCGCAAAGGCGAGGCGAATTCACCGGAAACGCATCCGGCGAGCGCAGCCGTGGAGCCCGGCCGCGGCCGTCATGCGAAGAGCCCGTTCACGATCCCCTGGGCGGGCTGGAAGGATATTTTCTGGCGCACCTATCAGCGCATCGACGAGGATCGGCTGCTGGCGACCGCAGGCGGCGTCGTGTTCTTTGGGCTGCTCGCGGTTTTCCCCGCCGTCACGGCGGTGGTCTCCTCCTACGGACTATTCGCCGATCCCGCGACGATCAGCGCCAATCTGCAGACGCTTGCGACCATGCTGCCCGAGGGCTCGTTCCAGATCGTCGAGGACCAGGTCGCGCGCGTGGTGTCGCATGGCAACACGACGCTAGGGGCCACCTTCCTGCTCGGCCTCCTGCTCGCGATCTGGAGCGCCAATGCAGGCGTCAAGGCGATCTTCGATGCCCTCAACGTCGCCTATGAGGAGCGCGAGAAGCGCAGCTTCATCAAGCTCAACATGGTGTCGCTGGCCTTCACGATCGGCGGTATCGTGGCGCTGCTGCTGATGGTGGGCGCCGTCGTCGCCTTCCCGCTCGCGCTCAATCACGTCGGCATGGCGCCCGAAAGCAAGCTGATCGTGGCGCTGGCGCGATGGCCGCTGCTGTTCCTCATCCTGCTCGTGGCGCTGGCGATCCTGTACCGCTTCGCGCCCAGTCGCGACGCGCCGCGCTGGCAATGGCTGAGCCTCGGCGCGGTGACCGCCGCCATCCTCTGGATCGCCGGCTCGGCGCTCCTGTCCTGGTATCTCTCGGAATTCGCCAATTACAACGCGACCTACGGCTCGCTTGGCGCGGCGATCGGCCTGATGATGTGGATGTGGGTGTCGGCGATCGTCATCATGTTCGGCGCCGAGCTGAATTCGGAGATCGAGCGGCAGACGCTGAGGGATACGACAACTGGCCGGCCCAAGCCGCTCGGTACCCGCGATGCTGTCTCGGCCGACACGGTTGGCGCCGCCGCACCGTCTTGACTCCGGGACCGTCCTGAACGCGCAGGACTGAGGCCGCTATCCCCTCGAATCAACAATGATGATAAGGTCATGCGGCTTGGGGGAGCATGAGGCGTGACGGGATCGCACAGCGACCCGTGTTTTCCCGGGTGAGGCAGTCAGCTCTTGAGGCGTAACGCGCGGCATGATTCGCATTTCGACGATTTTCATCGCCTTCTGCATGGTTCTGGTCGCGGCCTCGCTCGGGCTTGTGCTCTACGCCGTCGCCGGCATCAGCGGAACCGAATCCGCGATCGTGGCCCTGACCGCGCTGACCTTCCTGATCCTCTACAACGCGGTGTCGATGCGGCTGCGCGACCGCAGCGACGTCGGCGGCCAGATCGCCGATCTGTCGCGCGGCACTGCCGATCTCGCCCGCCAGGTGGCCGAGTTCGGTCGCCGGTTAGCTGCGATTGAGGGACGCATCGCCTCGTCCAACTCGACCAACTCCGACCGCATCCAGTCGGTGGTCGGCGAGATCAACGAGCTCGGCGGGTTGGTCAGACAGCTCGCGACCACCGTGTCGGCCCATGAGGACTTGCTGG
>NZ_JALBHA010000796.1:0-1827 GCF_023006445.1 Bradyrhizobium sp. SHOUNA76 | reverse complement strand
GGTCCCGAACCTTGCCGGGTCGGCACGCCGCATCCCGCTCGATCCGGCGTTGGCCGATGGCTTGCGCGGGCTCGCGCGGCGACACCAGACGACGCTGTTCGTCGTCATGCTGGCGAGCTTCAAGCTGCTGCTCCGTCGCTACACGGGTCAGTCCGACATCAACATCGGCGTGCCCGTTGCCAATCGGCACCGTGACGAAACGCATGGCGTGATAGGCTTGTTCGTCAACACCCAGGTGCTTCGCACGCAGATCGACGGCCGCGCGCGGATCGCGGACTTCATCGCGGCGGTTCATTCGGCCACGATCGAGGCACAGGAGAACCAGGACCTTCCGTTCGAGCGATTGCTGGAGATCCTCCAGCCCACGCGCAGCTTGAGCCAGAATCCGCTCTTCCAGGTCCTCTACAATCACCAGCGCCGTCGGGCGTCGGGCGGTCCGCCCGATCAGACCGGCCTCCAGATCGAGAAAATCGACGCCGACGTCGATACGGTCAAATTCGACCTCGCGCTCGACACCGACGAGGGGCCGTCCGGCGAAGTCCGCGCCATCTTCACCTACGCGACGGCGCTGTTCGAGGCGGCGACGATCGAACGCCTTGCCACGCATTGGATCACGATCATGAAGGCGATGGTCGCTGACGACACGCAATCGATCGCCGACGTGGCGTTGCTCTCCGAACAGGAGCTGGAGAGGCTACGCCAATGGAACGGCGCGGATGGTGGAACGACAGGCGCACCGTTCACGCCGGTGCATCGGACGGTTGCGCGGCTGGCCGCCGAAACGCCGGATGCGCCGGCGCTGGTCTTCGGCAACGATGAAATCACTTATGCCGAGCTCAACCGTCGCGCCAATCGCCTTGCGCACCACCTGATGCGCCTTGGCGTCGGGCACTCGGACCTCGTCGGCGTCTCGGCAAGACGCTCGCCGTATCTCGTTGTGGCCCTGCTCGCGATCTTGAAGACAGGCGCAGCCTATCTGCCGCTTGATCCCGAGCATCCGGCCAGGCGGCAGGTCGGCACCATGCGCGATGCCGGCGCGCGTGTCGTGCTGGTTGACGCCGATGGTTCGGCGCTGACGCCGCCGCCGTCCGGCATCGAGGTCGTTTCGCTCGATACGATCGACCTTGCGCGGGAGAGCGAAAGCGATCCGGAGATCGCGGTGGCGGCGACCGGCCTTGCCTATGTGATCTATACCTCTGGCTCCACCGGCGTCCCCAAAGGCGTCGCGGTCGAGCACGGTCCGTTCGCGATGCATTGCGAGGTGACTGCTGGGCTCTACGACATGGACCGGCACTCGCGCGAGCTGCACTTCCTGTCCTTCACCTTCGATGGTGCCCATGAGCGGCTCTGGACCGCGCTGACCTGCGGCGCAACGCTCGTGATGCGCGATGCCGATCTGTGGTCGGCCGAGCAGACCATCGAGGTTCTGCGCCGCCAGCGCGTCACCAACGCCGGCTTCCCGCCCGCCTACCTGCAACAGCTCGCCGACTTCGCGATGTGGCGCGGCGATCCGCCGCCGGTGGAGCTGTATTCGTTCGGCGGTGAGGCGATGCCCAAGGCAGGTTTCGACAAGGTCAAGCGCGCGCTCAAGCCGCGGACATTGATCAACGGTTACGGGCCGACCGAGACCGTGGTGACGCCGCTGGTCTGGAAGGTCGATGCCAGCGAGGAGATCGAGGGCAATTATGCGCCGATCGGTCGTCCGGTCGGCCGCCGCTCGGCCCACATTCTGGACGGTGATCTCAACGTCGTCCCGGTCGGCGTGACCGGCGAGCTGTTCATCGGCGGCGAGGGACTGGCGCGCGGTTACTGGCGGCGCGCCGAGCT
>NZ_JALBHA010000795.1:0-1832 GCF_023006445.1 Bradyrhizobium sp. SHOUNA76 | reverse complement strand
TGCCCGGAGCCTTGCTCAGCGGTTCGCGCCGCAACTTCTCGACGGCTGCGACGACGGCGCGGGCGGTGGCCTCGGCGACGCTGGAGGCGCGCATCATGATGATCCGCGCCTCGCGTTCGGCGCTGGGATAGTCGATCCAGTGATAGACGCAGCGGCGGCGCAGCGCCTCGTGCAGATCGCGCGTGCGGTTCGACGTGAGGACCACGACCGGGCGTTCCGTCGCGCGAACCGTGCCGCGCTCGGGAATTGAGATCTGGAAGTCGGAGAGGAATTCGAGCAGGAAGGCCTCGAACTCCTGATCGGCGCGATCGATCTCGTCGATCAGCAGCACGGTGGAATCGGGCGCGCGGAGCGCGGCCAACATCGGCCGCTCGATCAGGAAGGTCTCGCCATAGATGTCGATGCTCTCGTCGCCGGCCTGGCGGATCGCCAGCATCTGGCGGGGGTAGTTCCACTCATAGAGTGCGGCAGAGGCATCGATGCCCTCATAGCACTGCAGGCGGATCAGGCGGCGGCCGAGCACGGCGGCGATCGCTTTTGCCGCCTCCGTCTTGCCAACGCCCGGCGCACCTTCCAGCAGCAGCGGCTTGCCGAGCGCGAGGCCGAGATAGGCTGATGTCGCAAGGCCCTCGTCGGCGAGGTAATAAGCTGCCCGAAGCGCTTTCTCCAGCGCCTCCGGGCTGTCGATGCCGACGATGTTGCTGCGAACCGCCACGGCCGCTCCTCTAGCGCCGTGCCTGCGGTCGCGCGCCGCCTTGGCTCTTGATCGCGCGCAGCACCTTTTCGGGCGTGATCGGCAGATCGTCGATCCGCACACCGACCGCATTGAAGATCGCATTCGCAACAGCGGGCAGCACCGGGTTGGCGCACATCTCGCCGGGGCCCTTGGCCCCGAAGGGACCATCAGGAGCAGGGCGTTCCAGCACCGCGATATCGTGCGGGCAGATGTCGCCGGGGCCGGGCATCAGGTATTCGACGAAGTCGCGGGGGCCGTGAACGGGGTCGGGATAATAGGGCTCCGGCGTCTCATAGAGCGCGTGGCTGACGCCCATCCAGGCGCCGCCGACCAGCTGTTGCTCGACCAGGCGCGGGTTGAGCGCGCGGCCGAGCTCATAGGCGGAATCCATCCGGACCATCGCGACCTCGCCGGTCTCGTCGTCCACCTCGACCTCGGCGACGAGGCAGGCATGGGCGTAACAGGTCGCCGGTGACATCTCGCCGGTCTCCGGATCGACGTTGGAGAGCGGGACCAGGAAGATGCCGCGGCCCGAGATGGTCTTGCCCTGCTTGAACTGCGCGGCGATCGCGACATCCTTGGTCGAGATCGAGCGATGCGGCGCGCCCTTGACGTGGATATTGCCGCGGCCGTCGGTTTCGAGATCGGCGGCGTTGACCTCGAGCTCCTCGGCGGCCGCTTCCATCATCACGCCGCGGGCCTCGCGCGCGGCCGCCATCACGGCATTGCCGACGCGGTGGGTGCCGCGCGAGGCGAACGAGCCCATGCAGTGCGGGCCAGTATCGGAGTCCGCCGTGTCGACATAGACGTCTTCGACCGGCACGCCCAGTGTCTCGGCGCAGATCTGCCGCGTCACCGATTTCATGCCTTGGCCGAGATCGATCGACGACAGCGCCACGGTGAACTTGCCACTGGGATTGGAGTGAACCAGCGCCTGGCTGGGATCGCCGCCGAGGTTCATGCCGATGGGATAGTTGATCGACGCCATGCCGCGCCCGCGATGCCTGGTCATGTCAGCGTCTCCTGGTGCCGAACACGGATGAGAACCGCGTCGCGCCGTGGGTTGGCGCGGCTGGGCGCGGCGGGGGAGGCGGCG
>NZ_JALBHA010000794.1:0-1841 GCF_023006445.1 Bradyrhizobium sp. SHOUNA76 | reverse complement strand
AGCTCCGGCTTGTCGCGCTTGGCAAGCTCTGCCGCGACGTCGTTGGCGGCACGGCCGTCGCCGATCAGCACCAGCGCATCGGTGCGCGCAAGCTGGGCCTTCAGCGGCGCGCGCAAGGGACCGGCGGGAAACACCTCGCAATTGCCGAGGCCGCGCTCGCTGTCGATCACGATCAGGGAAGCGTCCTTGAGCAGGCGCGGGTTCTGGAAACCGTCGTCCATCAGGATCACGGTGGCGCCTTGCGACTTCGCCAGCGCGGCGCCATCGAGGCGGTCCCGCGCGACCGCGACCGGGACGTCGCGCGCCATCATCAGGGGCTCGTCGCCGACATCCGCAGCATTGTGGCGCGCGCGGTCGACCATGACCGGGCCTTTCAGGTGTCCGCCATAGCCACGGCTCAGCACCACCGGCGTCTCGCCGAGCTCGCGCAGGAGCCTCGTCAGCGCCAGCACGGTCGGCGTCTTGCCGGCGCCTCCGACATGGTAGTTGCCGACACAGATCACGGGAATGCCGGCGTCTGCGCCTGTGCGCAGCATGCGCCGTTCGGTGACCGCGCCGTAGAGCAGACCCAGCGGCTGCAACGCATACGACGTGAAGGAGCGAGGCCGGTACCAGAAGGCCGGCTCACGCATTGGCGGCCCCCATCTCGATCCGCAATTGCAACAGATAGGGTTCGAGCGCCGTCATGGTGCGCTCCAGTGCGCCGCCGAGCTGCTCGACCACGCCGCTGCCGGCGCGCTGCATCTTGTCGCGCATGACGGGGTCGGCCAGCAACTGGCCGAGCTGCTTGACCAGCGCCTCCTGCGTGTCGGCCTGCCGCGCACCGCCGCTGCCATCGAGCGCCGCATAGACATCGGCGAAGTTGAAGACGTGCGGTCCATGGACGATCGCGGCACCTAACTTGATCGCCTCGATCGGGTTCTGCCCGCCATGATGGATCAGCGATCCACCCATGAACACGATCGGCGACAGGCGATAGAACAGGCCGAGCTCGCCCATGGTGTCGGCGACATAGACGTCGGTCGTCGCGGTCGGCAGCTCCTCGCGCGAGCGCAACGCCGGCTTCAGGCCCGACGCCGTGATCAAACCTGATATCGAGGAGCCGCGATCGGGATGCCGCGGCACGATCACGGTGAGCACCTGCGGAAAGAAACCGACGAGGCTGCGATGCGCCGCGACCAGCATCTCGTCCTCGCCCGGATGGGTCGAGGCCGCGACGATGATCGGCCGCCCGCGCGTCATCGCCATCAGCCGCTCGAGCTTGGCGGGATCGGCCGGCGGCGCCGGCACGTCGAGCTTGAGATTACCCGTGGTGACGACGTCGCGGCCGCCAAGGGCGGAGAAGCGTTCGGCATCCGTCTTCGACTGCGCCAGGCAAATATCGAACCGCGACAGCAGCGCCGAGATGGTGCCGTGCATGCGCTGCCAGCGCGGGAAGGAGCGCGGCGACATCCGTCCGTTGATCAGCACCATCGGCACCCGGCGCGCTGCGCCGGCGAGGATCAGGTTCGGCCACAAATCGGATTCGATGAACAGCGCCAGCGACGGTTTCCAATGATCGAGGAAGCGCGCGACATAGCGGGGCGAGTCATACGGCACGTATTGATGGATGACGTCGGGCGGAAAGCGCTTTGCGACCACGGCGGCCGAGGTGACGGTTCCCGAGGTGAGCAGGATGCGCAAATTGAGATCGCGCAAGCGCTCGATCAGCGCCGCTGCGGCCAGCACCTCGCCGACACTGGCACCGTGGATCCAGACCAGCGGGCCGTGCGGCCGCACGTCCCGGGACAGGCCCCGCCGCTCGCCGACGCGCGCAGGGTCTTCCTTGCCCTGCTTCAGCC
>NZ_JALBHA010000793.1:0-1848 GCF_023006445.1 Bradyrhizobium sp. SHOUNA76 | reverse complement strand
CCGCGCCCGCCGCGGGAGCGTTCGCGGCCACGCGACTCGCGCGGACGCTCGGATGTATCGGAGGCTTCGGCGTGGATTTCAAAATCGCCCTCGGCGCGCGGAATGCTCTGGCCGATCAGCTTCTCGATTGCCACCATCGACTTCTGGTCGAGCGGCGTCACGATCGAGATCGCAGTGCCGGTGCGCCCGGCGCGGCCGGTGCGGCCGATGCGGTGAACGTAATCGTCGGCGTGATGGGGAACGTCGAAATTGAAGACGTGGCTGACCTCGGGAATGTCGAGGCCGCGGGCGGCGACGTCGGAGGCGACGAGCAACGGCAGCTCACCCTTGCGGAATTGCTCGAGCGCGGCCGTGCGGGCCGACTGGTCCATGTCGCCGTGCAGGGCGCCGACGCTGAACCCGTGCTTCTGAAGCGATTTGTGAACGATCGCCACTTCGCGCTTGCGATTGCAGAAGATGATCGCGTTCTTGAGGTCCTTGGCTTCGCGCAGCAGGCGGCGCAGCAGGTCGCGCTTCTCGTGCGACTCGCGCCCGGCGGGCACCTGGACCTGCGTGACGGTCACGGCGGTGGTCGCGGGCTTGGACACCTCGACCTTCTGCGGATTGTGCAGGAAGGCTTCGGTGATGCGCCGGATCTCCGGCGGCATGGTCGCGGTGAAGAACAGGGTCTGTCGCGTGAACGGGACGAGCTTGCAGACACGCTCGATGTCCGGAATGAAACCCATGTCCAGCATGCGATCGGCTTCGTCGATGACGAGCAACTCGACCCCGGTGAGGAGCAAACCGCCGCGCTCGGTATGGTCGAGCAGGCGGCCGGGGGTGGCGATCAGCACGTCGACGCCGCGCGTCAGCTTGGCATCCTGGTCTCCGAAGGAGACGCCGCCGATCAGGAGCGCGACGTTGAGTTTCTGACCGGCGCCGTAACGGTCGAAGTTCTCCTTGACCTGGGCCGCGAGCTCGCGGGTCGGCTCGAGGATCAGCGTGCGGGGCATACGGGCCCGGGCGCGCCCTTTTTCGAGGATGGTGAGCATCGGCAGCACGAAGGCCGCGGTCTTGCCGGTGCCGGTCTGGGCGATGCCGAGCACGTCCTTGCGTGCGAGGACGTGGGGGATCGCCTGTTCCTGAATGGGGGTGGGGGTGGTGTAACCGGTGGCCGCCACTGCGGCGAGGACTTTTTCGGACAGTCCGAGATTTGAAAAGGACATTGAGCCTCTGGTCGAAACCGCCGTTCGGAATCGAGGGTGATAAGGCTGTCGCGTTCCACCCCGAAACGGCGCGCTCTCTAAGAAGCTGGGGGTGCTGACTCACGCGGACAAAGCGCAACGCTCAGGAATCGCTCTTCGATCTGAGCCGCGTCGTCCCGGAACATAGGCGGGAATCGGCCAAAGTCAATGGAGCGGGCGCGGGAAGGCTCTAAAAGCCTGAGGTTTTTACCAAATAGCGGGCGCGACCGGGGTTTTTCGCCCGGCCCCGCGCTCCGGCCGGAGCCGCCAAAATGGCGGCTAACGCCGATCCGAGCCCTGGGCCCGGAAGTCACCCGGGGCCATGCCGTAGGCGGCGTTGAAGACCCGGTAGTAGGTCGCCAGGCTCTCGAAGCCGCAGGCGGCCGCGACGTCGGCGATCAGCCGCTCGGGGGTCTCGCGCATCAGGCGGCGGCTCTGTTTCAGGCGTTCGTCCGTCACGGTCTGCGAGAAGCTCTTCTCCGCGGTCTCGAACAGCATGTGCAGGTGGCGCACGGAAACGCCGAGCTCATCAGCCACCATCGTCGGCGCCAGATCCGGATTTTGCAGGTGTCCCGCGATCAGGCGCCGGGCCTGCGCGAGGCGCGCGGTCCGCAGCGCCGCCTGT
>NZ_JALBHA010000792.1:0-1865 GCF_023006445.1 Bradyrhizobium sp. SHOUNA76 | reverse complement strand
AGCTCGCCGGTGACGACGACGCCGGACGAGAGCAGCAGCGTCGCGATCGTCGCGATCAGCACGATCGGCAGCTTCTTCGGATAGGCCGGCGTGTTCGAGACGATGGCGCGCGAGATGATGCGGCCATCAGTCGGCGCCGTGTCGATGGTCTCTCGGGTATTGGCCTCGCGGTACTTGGCTAGGTAGGTCTCGAGCAGATCGCGCTGCGCCTTGGCCTCGCGCTCCAGCGCGCGGAGCTGGACGTCCTGACCGTTGGTCGAGGCGGCCTGCTTCTTGAGCTGCTCGAGGCTCACGGTCATGCCATCGACCCGGCCGCTGGCGATCCGGGCGTCGCTTTCGAGCGAGCGGGAGATCTTGGCCGCTTCGTCGCGAATCTGGTTGTCGAGATCGCCAAGCTGGGCCTTCAGCTCCTTGATCCGCGGGTGATTGCCGAGCAGCGTGGATGATTGTTCGGCGAGCTGCGCGCGCAACGTCACCCGTTGCTCCGACAGCCGCCGCATCAGTTCGGAGTTCACGACTTCGGATGCTTCGATCGGCTTGCCGCTCTGAAGCATCTCCTTGATCAGCCGCGCCTTGGATTCCGCATCCGCCTTCATCGAGCGCGCGTTGTTGAGCTGAGTGTTCACCTCGCCCATCTGCTGGTTCGACAGCGTGGTGTTGTTGGTGCCGACGAACAGGCTCGACTTGGAGCGGAAGTCCTCGACCCTGGCCTCGGCGTCGGAGACCTTCTTGCGCAGGCTCTCGATTTCGCCGGCGAGCCACTGGCTGGCGTTCTTGGCCTGCTCCTGGCGAACGCCCTGCTGCAGCACGAGATAACCGTCGGCGATCGAATTGGCGACGCGGGCGGCAAGTTCCGGATCGGCGGACTGGAATTCGACCACGATCACGCGCGACTTGTCGACGGCGTAGGCCTGCAGACGGTCGTAATAGGCATCGAGCACGCGCTCTTCCGGCGTCATCGAAAACGGATCGCGGCCGATACCGACCATCGCGGCCAGCGACTTCAGCGGCGAGATGCCTTGCAGCACCGGATCGAATTCAGGACGTTCGGCGAGCTTGTTCTTCTTGATGATCTCGCGCGCGAGATCGCGCGACAGCACCAGCTGCACCTGGCTGGTGACGGCCTCGGCGTCGAGCGCCTGGCGCTCCTCGGTACGGTCGCTGCTCGGGCGCAGGAACACGTTCTCGCGGCCATCGATCAGGATGCGCGATTCGGACTTGTAGCGCGGCGTAACGAGATTGACGACGGCAACGGATGCGACGAGCGCCAGCACCGTCGGCACGATGATCCAGCCGCGCCTGCGCGCCAATGCCGCGCCGAGCGCGTGCAGGTCGATGTCGCCGGACTCGACTTGTGGCTGCTTGGTGACGATCGGCGCAGGCCTGACCTCAATCTTGGGCTCGACCTTGGCTTCAGCCTTTTCAGCTTTGGACGCAACTTCGGCCTTGGGCTTTGCAACGGCCCGCGCAACCACCGCCTTGTCCTTGCCGGCACGCCAAAACGCTAAACGCATCGAACACTCCCGCAGGGGCAACGCCACTAAGCTACCTCAACCGGGACGATTACACTCCATTAAGGTTGCCGCTGGGTTAATCGCAACATCCGGCGGTCGTCGCGCTCGCGCTGGTCACCGTTTGTTAACCACGAGGCCCCTTAATCCGTCTCGATATTTTCGTAGGAATTGTTCGGCATTCGCCGTCGAGCGCTGGTTTTGATTCATGCTCCCCTCTCCTGACCGGCCGCTTCGCATCCTGCACGCCGTGCGCGCCCCTGTCGGCGGCATCTTCCGCCACATCCTCGACGTCGCCAACGGCCAGGTCGACCGCGGCCATCATGTCGGCATCCTCGCCGACAGCCTGACCGG
>NZ_JALBHA010000791.1:0-1870 GCF_023006445.1 Bradyrhizobium sp. SHOUNA76 | reverse complement strand
GGGCCGGCGTCGCCAGGCGGCGGCTCGCTGCGGAAGCGCCAGACGTCAATGGCGACGAAGATGGTGAGCAGCAGTCCGGCCACGATCGCGGTCTGCAACCAGATCGTCCGCGTGGTCCAGAAGAAGTCGACGCCGTGCAGGAAGCCAACGAACAGCGGGGGATCGCCGAGCGGGCTCAGCGCGCCGCCGACATTGGCGACCAGGATGATGAAGAAGATGACGACATGGGCGTTGTGGCGCCGCGGCCGGTTGGTGCGGATCAAGGGACGGATCAGGATCATCGCGGCGCCCGTGGTCCCGACGATGCTCGCCCCCAATGTGCCGAGGGCGAGGATGCCCAAATTGGTCGCCGGCGTCGCCCTGATGTCGCCGGTGATGAGGATTCCGCCGGCCACGACATAGAGCGCGAACAGCAGCACGATGAAGCCGAGATATTCGGCGAACACGGCGTGGACGAGCGCCGCCAGCGTGGCCATGCTCCCGGCAAAGACGACGAGCGCGGCGAGTGCCAGCAGCGCCCAGGCCGCGGTGATCTTGCCGTAGTGATGATGCCAGATCTTTGGAACCAGCAGCGGCCCCAGCGCGATCGACAGCAACAGGCCGGCAAAGGGCAGCGCATAGGGCCAGCGCATTGCCGCTCCGTCGAGCCCGGTCCCCGCAAACGCGCGCTGCGGCAGAAGCGTCAAGCAGAAGACGGCGAGCGCGGTACCGCCACGTGCCAACAAACCGTCAGCCGCCAATAAAATCTCTCGCCGTTTCGATTGCGCCATATTGATCGAGATTGTCGTGTCCGCCGCCCGCCATGCGAACGAACCGCTTTGGCTCATGGGCGAGTGCGTACAGACGCTCTCCGAACGCGATCGGAATGGCAAGATCATCGGTGCCATGCATCACGAGGAGCGGCGCAGTGACGCGCGCGATGCGCTCGTCCGAATGAAACGGATCGCGCATCAGAAGCCGGACCGGAACGAACCAGAACGATGACGCCGCGATGTCGGCCGTCGATGTATAGGGGGCTTCCAGGATGAGTTTTCCGACGCGATGCTCCGAGGCGATCGCAACTACCACGCCTGTCCCGAGCGAAAAGCCCCAGGCGGCGATTCGTTCCGCCGCATAGCGCGCGGTGGTGAAGGCGTAGGCGGCTGCGGCATCGCGCAGCAGGCCCTGTTCGCTCGGCGTACCGCTCGAGCCGGCATAGCCGCGATAGGACAGCGCGACGAGGCCGGTGCCATCGGCCGTCATCGCCTTGAAGCTGCTGACGCGGCCGGCGAGAAAATCACCATTGCCCGGAAAGTACAGGATCACGGGACGGCCAGGCTTTGCCGGCACGTGCCAGACGATGACCTTTTCGTCGTCCGACGTGGTCAGGATGTGCTCTTCCGCCTCGGGCAGGCCTGCGGCATCGGGGGCGGTGCGAGCGACGGTCGGAATCGGAAACAGCATCCCGCGCTGACGGACATAGAGCACGACGAGACCGGCGCAATAGACGGTCACCAGCAGGATGGCGATCCACTTGAAGATGGTCATGATACGCAGCAAGCCTTTCGGCTCAGGGCTTGCGACGGCTCCAAAGCAATTTCATGACCTCGGGCCGGAGGCTCGCCGGAACGTCGCGGCAGCCGCACGCCGCCTTGTGGGCGGCGTGCCATGCAACGCGCTGCTCGCGCGTCGCCTTCAGTGGCATGCGATGGACCGGTGCCATTCCCTATTGATGGCTGCGGTCCGTTTTCCTTCGCGCGCTACATCGCCTTGACGATGTTCTCGGTGACCTTCTTGGCGTCGCCGAGCAGCATCATGGTGTTGTCGCGATAGAACAGCGGGTTATCGATGCCGGCATAACCGGACGCCAGAGAGCGCTTGATGAACATCA
>NZ_JALBHA010000790.1:0-1905 GCF_023006445.1 Bradyrhizobium sp. SHOUNA76 | reverse complement strand
CAGCTTCCGCTGCCGGGCCGTCGATGTCGAGAATGGCGACGCGGGCTCCCTCGGCCGCAAAGCGGCGGGCGGTGGCAAGGCCGATGCCTCGAGGAGACGCAGCTCCGGTGATGATGGCTGTCTTGCCGCGCAGCAGCATGATGATCCTCCCTCAATGGCATTGCCGGGCACCCGACGGCGCCGCCGTTCTTGCCCGTGATTATGCGGGCGTCGGCCAATCCGACAAACGCGCTGTTGTCTTGCATGGGTGAATTTGGTTCACTTGTCCGATGTTGCTATCCAGCATCCCGATATCCGCCATCCGCGCCTTCGAGGCCGCCGCACGCACCGGTTCGTTCCGGGATGCGGCGAACGAGCTTCATCTCACGCCGAGCGCGGTCAGCCACGCCATTCGCAAGCTCGAAACCGCGATGGGCACGATCTTGTTCGAGCGCAGCGCCCGGGCGGTCCGGCTGACGCCGGCGGGCAAGAACCTGATGCGTCATGCCGGCACCGCGTTCGACAATCTGCGGCGCGGCATCGAGGAGGTCGCAGGCCGTGGCCCGCAATTGCTGCGGGTGCACTGCGCCCCGAGCTTTGCCGCGCAGTGGCTCGCCCCGCGCCTCGCCCGCTTCATGGCCGCCGAACCCAGGCTCGAGGTGCGGCTCGCCGCCAACACCGAATATGCCCGCTTCAGCAACGACGATTTCGACATCGACATCGTCTATGGCCAGCCGCGGGCGGAGGGTGTCGAGGTGATTTCGCTGGGCGAAGAAACCGTGACACCGCTGTGCACGCCCGAGCTCGCGAAGAAAATTCGCAAGCCGAAAGACCTGCTCGACCAGGTGTTGATCCGCTCGGACGTCAAGCAGGTGCAGTGGCATCAATGGTTCACGGCCAACGGCCTCGAAGCGCCGGCCATCCACGGCATGCGCTTCGATCGCAGCTTCCTGGCGATCGCGATGGCCTCGAGCGGACTTGGCGTGACGCTGGAATCGACGCGGCTCGCCGAACGCGAGATCGCGACCAGACTGCTGGTGGCGCCCCTTGCCGGACGTTCCACCGACATTCGCTATGTCGGCCACCATCTAGTCTTCCCACGCGCAGGCCAGCAGCGTCGGGCCATCCGTGCCTTTACCGAGTGGATCACGCGCGAGCTTGCGGCCGGTCGCTCGGCTTGAGCGATGGCGTGCCCCGCAATGGCAGCAGTTGTCAGGCGACAGTAGGACGCAATCGCAAACCGATTGCGCCATTGATGCTGCACGCCTCGGGAGCTATCGATCTGCAAAACTTGCTCTCGAACGGGAGGAACGCATGAGCACCATCACCGGCGGCTGTCACTGCGGCGCAATCCGTTATCAGATCGAAGGCGAACTGATCGTGCACGCGCTGTGCCACTGCAGGGATTGCCGGCTGCACGCCGGCGCCCCGGTCGTCGGCTGGACGATGTACGCGGAGGATGCCGTCAAGGTCACCAAGGGCGAGCCCAAAGTGTACCGGTCTTCGGAACAGGTGCAGCGGCACTTCTGCAGCGACTGCGGAACCGGCCTGTTCTACGCCAACGCCAGCATGCCTGGGATCATCGACGTGCAGAGCGCCACCAACGACGATCCCGATGCGATCCCGGCGACGATGCACATCCAGGTCGCCGAGCGTCTGCGCTGGATGGCGCACACGCACGCGCTGCCGACGTTCGACCGTTTTCCTCCGCAGCCGTAGCGGCGATATCCGTCGCGAGAGCGGTCACCGCCCAAGGGCCGCTCAACTTACGCATTGCAACTGCCTCATGAGCAGCCGCAGCCGGAAGCGCCCGCCTTCTTCGCCGTTTCGTCGGCGGCGCAGCACGCCGAGACATCTTCCTTGGCCGGACCGCCGCAACATCCCGCCGCAGCCCCTGACTCCACGCCGCCGCGCGTGCAGACGCCG
>NZ_JALBHA010000078.1:0-17602 GCF_023006445.1 Bradyrhizobium sp. SHOUNA76 | reverse complement strand
TGGAGATCCGCCTGCGCGACCAGGCCGAGGTGCTGGAGCGGGCGGTGCCGCTGGTGAAGGCGGGCGGCCGCATCGCCTACATCACCTGCTCGGTGCTATCAGAAGAGAACGGCGAGCAGGTGAGGGCATTCGTCGGCCGCCACCCCGAGTTTTCGGTGGCGCCGCCCGAGCAGACCGCGAGCGTTCTCTGGGACAAGGCGGAGGCGTTTGGCGAGGCCGCGCTGCAGTCCGACGAGGGCTGGCTGTTGACGCCGCGGCGCACGGGAACCGACGGGTTTTTCGTCTCGGTGCTGAGGAAGGTCTCGTAGGGTGGCAAAGGCGCGAAGCGCCGTGCCCACGATATGCTTGTTGTCGAGAGGTGGTGGGCACGGGGCGAAGAGCGCGCCTTTGCCCACCCTACGGCACCTCGTCTGGTTCCTCCAAAAACAAAAGCCCCGCGAACCGAAGTTCGCGGGGCTTTCTTTTTCTAACGTTCTGCCGGTACGTCCGTGGTCAGAACGCTGCGCGGGCGTTAGCCGACGCGGAGATTGTCAGCCGACGACTTGCCGCTGCGACGATCGGCGACGATGTCGAACGAGACCTTCTGACCCTCGTTGAGGGAGGAGAGGCCAGCGCGCTCGACGGCGCTGATGTGCACGAACACGTCCTTCTGGCCGTCGTCCGGCTGGATGAAACCATAACCCTTTTGGGTGTTGAACCACTTCACGGTGCCCATAGCCATGGGAATTTCCTTCAGTTAGTTAGAGAGTACGCACGTGGACCGGTACGCAGCATTGCGCCCATAGCCCTGTTCAGTCGATGTTTGGAGAAGTCATCTGAAGCGTGCGCGCCCGTCAGCAACGAAGCGAAGCGGCCCAGTCGTTCGGCCAAGTATCGATGATCACAATATAGCGAGAATTTGGGGCCAGTTCAAGGCACCACCCGTGGCCCGGGACCTCGCGCGACTTTTCTATTTTGCGGTGCAAAGTAACCGCCCGGGCGCATGTCAGTCCACGATGAAGAGCGTGGCGCCGGTCGCGGTCGAGGACCGGTGCGCGGGGTCGCCGAAATCCGAGACCTGGTAGCTCATGCCCGCCGTGAGCTTGAATTTGCGCCCGTCGCGCAGCTCGCTGTCGAGCTCGCCCTTCAGCACGTAGAGCACGTGGCCGCGATCGCACCAATGGTCGGCCCGGTAGCCCGGCGAATACTCCACCATCCGTACCCGGAGATCACCGATATTGAGCGTGCGCCAAAACGCCTGCCCGCTCTCGCCAGGATGCGTGGTCGCCTCGACCTTGCTCCAGTCGGTGACGGTGAAGGGGGAAGCGGGGAGTTTCATGGGGCGTCCTGTGTCAGACTCGGCAGTGTTTTTGTTAGCGCATGCTTGAGCCGCGGTCTCCGTCACTGGAGGCCGCGCACCCATGTCGGACCGTCATCCTGATGTGCTCGTCCTGCACCGCAGGACGAGCCTCGAAGGACGACAGCCCGGCTGCATCTCGGCCGTGCATCCTTCGAGGCTCGCCCTGCGTCGCTGCGCGCCGCAGAGCTCGCGCCTCAGGATGACGGAACAATGGGGGCGCTGAGCAAGGGGCGGAAAATCACCCCGCCAAATGATTGGCCGAGCCTTGCACGATCAGCCCCGCATCGTTCACCCGCAGATACTCGCAGATCTTCTTGCCCCGCTCGTTCGCGTAGAACACCACGACGCTGTCGGGGCTGACGAACAGATCGACCAGTGAGAAATGCAGCTCCGGCAACAGCCCAAGCGCCTTGCCCCAATAAGCGCGAAGTGCGTCCTTGCCGCGCACGGTGCCGCTGGCATCGAACCCCAGGATCGGGATGCGATCGGAGGTCATCACGGCGGCCTCGTCATAGAGGGCGAGCACGCGCTCGAGGTCGCGCGAATTCCAGGCCTCGACCCAGGTCCGGCCGAGCGCGGCGAGCGTTGATGGCTGGTTGTGCTGCGGCATGACGTTCTCCCTGATCGACCCCTGTTTGAGCAGTGGGGCATATTAGGTCAATAATACTTACCTATATCGGTTTGTCCATGCCCAAAGAAGAATGTGGGCGCGCGCCCCCGCGCGGTTGCGGCGCGCGCGCTGCCAGCGTATTTGCTGGCCATGACAGCAGCACAGAACGACCGCTCCGCGTCGACGCCCTCGGTGGCCTCGGCGCACGACAAGATTCTCATCGTCGACTTCGGCAGCCAGGTGACGCAGCTGATCGCGCGTCGGGTGCGCGAGGACGGGGTCTATTGCGAGATCGTCCCGTTCAACAAGGCCGAAGCCGCTTTCGACGAGATGAAGCCGAAAGCGGTGATCCTCTCCGGCGGCCCCGAGTCGGTCCATGAGGCCGGCTCGCCGCGCGCCCCCCAGGCGATCTTCGATTCCGGCGTGCCCGTGATGGGCATCTGCTACGGCCAGATGACCATGGCGGCCCAACTCGGCGGCGAGGTCGAGGGCGGCCATCACCGCGAATTCGGCCGTGCCGATGTCGAGGTCAAGGCGCCGAGCAAGCTGTTCGAGGACGTCTGGTCGCCGGGCGGCAAGAACCAGGTCTGGATGAGCCATGGCGACCGCATCACGAAGATGCCGCCGGGCTTCTCCGTCGCCGGCACCTCGCCGAACGCGCCGTTCGCGATCATCCAGGACGAGAAGCGCAAGTACTACGGCCTGATGTTCCACCCCGAAGTGGTGCACACGCCCGACGGTGCCAAACTGATCCGCAACTTCGTCCGCAAGATCGCAGGCCTGTCCGGCGACTGGACCATGCGCGCCTTCCGCGAGGAGGAGATCGCCAAGATCCGCGCCCAGGTCGGCAAGGGCAAGGTGCTGTGCGGCCTGTCCGGCGGCGTCGATTCCGCCGTCGCGGCCGTGCTGATCCACGAAGCCATCGGCGACCAGCTCACCTGCGTCTTCGTCGATCACGGCATGCTGCGCCTCGACGAAGCCAAGACCGTGGTCGATCTGTTCCGCCACCACTACAACATCCCGCTCGTGCACGTGGATGCCTCCAAGCAGTTTCTCGGCGAGCTCGAAGGCGTCACCGACCCCGAGACCAAGCGCAAGACCATCGGTCGCCTCTTCATCGAGGTGTTTGAGGCGGAGGCCAAGAAGATCGGCGGCGCCGATTTCCTCGCGCAAGGCACGCTCTATCCTGACGTGATCGAGAGCGTCTCCTTCACCGGCGGCCCCTCGGTGACGATCAAGTCGCACCACAATGTCGGCGGTCTCCCCGAACGCATGAACATGAAGCTCGTCGAGCCCCTGCGCGAGCTGTTCAAGGACGAGGTCCGCAAGCTCGGCTACGAGCTCGGCCTGCCCGAAATCTTCGTCGGCCGCCACCCGTTCCCGGGCCCGGGCCTCGCCATCCGCTGCCCCGGCGACATCACCCGCGACAAGCTCGACATCCTGCGCAAGGCCGACGCCGTCTACATCGACCAGATCCGCAAGCACGGCCTCTACGACGAGATCTGGCAGGCCTTTGCCGTGCTGCTTCCCGTGAAGACGGTGGGCGTCATGGGCGACGGCCGCACCTATGACTACGTGGTCGGCCTGCGCGCCGTCACATCAACGGACGGCATGACCGCGGACTTCTACCAGTTCGACATGAAATTCCTGGGCGAGACGGCGACGCGCATCATCAACGAGGTGAAGGGCGTGAATAGGGTGGTGTACGACGTGACGAGCAAGCCGCCTGGGACGATTGAGTGGGAATGATTTTTGCCCATCCGAGGGTACAACACAGGCTTATCAGGACTACGTGCAGCAATCGCCACTTTCATACCATTGGCGGCGAAAAGGCGGGCGCAACTCGCGTTTATGCCGGGGCCCCCACCAGCGATCAGCGCAACATCGCCTGTTCTCGGGTTTGTGTTCGGATCAGATTGAGCCATGCTAGCTTCCTCGCGTTCAGGAATTCACATCAACCACGGTGCGGCCCTGAACCTTGCCCGCAAACATTCCGGCGGCGACCTGCTGAACGTCTGCAAGTCCGATCGTTGTGATCGTGCGCTGCAACTTCGCCAGATCGAGTTCATGGCCCAGCCTCGACCAGGCAATCTCACGAACCGATTGCGGTGTGTTCACCGAATCAATTCCGGCCAGTGTGACGTTACGGAGGATGTAGGGTAGAACAGTCTGGGCCAGGTCGGTGCCTTGAGCCAGACCGCAGGCGCTCACCACGCCGCGATACTGGGTTTGGGCGATGACGTTTGCGAGCGTGTGGCTGCCTACAGAGTCTACGGCGCCGGCCCACCGTTCACGTGCGATTGGCGCGCCGGGTTCTGAGAGCGCGGCGCGATCGATGATTTCGGCGGCACCCAGCCCGCGCAGATAATCGGCTTCGTTGGGACGCCCGGTCGATGCGATGACGCGGTAGCCGAGGTCGGAGAGGATCGCGATCGCGATCGAGCCCACACCGCCATTTGCCCCAGTTACCAGAATATCGCCGCGCGACGGGTTGATGCCTCCATGTTCGAGAGCCATGATGCAAAGCATCGCGGTATAACCTGCGGTTCCGATGGCCATTGCGTCGCGCGTCGAGAATCGTTCGGGAATCTTGATCAACCATTCAGCGCCAACCCGTGCGCGCTGGGCGTAGCCGCCATGATGGGTTTGGCTGAGCCCCCACCCATTCACCAGCACGCGTTCTCCAACGGCAAAGCCAGAGTTCGAAGATTGGCGCACCGTTCCCGCAAGATCGATGCCCGGCACAAGGGGAAATGTCTGGATCACGCCCGCTTTGCCCGACAGCGCCAACGCATCCTTATAATTGACGGTGGAATAATCGACGTCGATGGTCACGTCGCCGGGCATCAGATCTTCGTCGTTTAATTCGACCAGATTGACGGATATCTCTTTGTCCGGGCGCGTCGCCAGAAGTGCTTTGAATGTCATGGCTGCTGTTTTCCTTGTTGCGGTGCCGATCATTTGATCTTGATTACGACCTTGCCTTTGGCCCGACCGGTTTCGACATAAGCAAGCGCCTCGTTCGTTTCCGCGAAGGGAAACACCCGGTCCACGACCGTGCGCAGGCTCCCCGCCTCAATAAGCTCGGCGATCTTGGTGAGCTGTGCACCATCGGCGTGCATGAACAGGAAGGAATAATCGACGCCCTGCTTGCGAGCCAGCCGTCTGGCTTTCATGCTCAGCAGCCGCATCACTTGCTGGACTCCCCAGTTGAGGCCGAGCGATTTGGCGAAAGCCGGGTCAGGTGCCGCCGAAATTGAAGCAGCCTTGCCGCCGCGCTTCAGGATACCGATCGCCTTCTGCAGTGACGCGGCATCCTGGCTATGAAGAGCGAAATCATAGCCTTGCAGTACGCGGGCAAAGTCTTGCTGGCGATAGTCGATGACCGTGTCCGCGCCCAATTCCTTGACCAGCTTGGCGCTGCTTGCGCCAGCGGTGGTTGCCACGAATGCGCCCGCATGTTTAGCCAGTTGGATGGCGAAGATGCCCACGCCGCCGGAGCCGGCCTGAACGAAGACCTTTTGACCCTTCTTGATCTTCGCTCGATCGAACAGGGCCTGCCAGGCGGTAAGTGCAACCAGCGGAACCGAGGCTGCTTCTTCCATCGACATGCTCTTTGGTTTGAAGGCCAAGTCGGCTTCGTCGAGGGCGATAAATTCTGCAAAGGTGCCAAGCTTTTCCAGGCTCGGGCGAGCAAAGACCTCGTCACCCGGTTTGAACGCTTTTACGCGAGAGCCGACCTTTACAACAACGCCTGCGAGGTCACTCCCGAGCGGGACAGGCAGCTTTGCCGGGAGGACCATTTTGAACTCCCCGTAGCGAATCTTGTTGTCGACGGGATTGACCCCGGCAGCATGGATTTCCACAAGCACGTCCGTGTCTTTGAGAACGGGTTGGGGCATATCGCCGAGGCGAAGCGGGTTTTTCTTGCCGTAGCGATCCAGAATAAATGCTTTCATGAGATTTGTTTCCGTTTTGGCTAAAGTTGAAATGGCGATCAGACCGGGAGACCCATCTGCTTACGCAGACTCTTGTCGAACATTCTGGACCGGACGAGCCGGCGCAACAGGCTGATCTGCCTGGCGGCCTTGCCGGCGGGATAACGCAATCGCGGTGCGGCATCGCTGGCTGCGCGCACAATGGTCTGTGCGCCAGCGCCTCCTTGGTCGGTTCGATGAGTTAGCGCGGTCTGTTCACGTCGGCGAGAAAATCGCCCAACCGCATCTCGACCTCCATGCCGTGCTCTGCGAGGAGAGCACCGAGCGCGCCCGCGCGCTCGGCAAAACCGGGGTGCGTCAGCGTTCCCATAAACTCGCGGAACGCGGTGATCAGGTCGGCATCAGGCGGCAGCGTTGCTCGATTGATCATCGACTTCGCGACGGCCAAGGCCTGACGGTCGAACGACGCGAGCCGACCGACCATCGAGTCAACAAAACCATCGAGTTCGGAATCGGGCAGCGCGCGCGTTACCCAGCCCCAACGCTCCGCGGTCACCGCATCATAATCAGCACTACTCAAGATCGCTTCAAACGCCCGGTCGCGCCCGATCATGCGTGGCAGACGCTCCGCGCCGCCGCCGCCGGGGACAATGCCGATGCCGACCTCAGGTTGGCCAAATGACGCGTTCTCCAAGCTGGCGTAGCGAAGGTCGCAGGAGAGCGCCAGCTCGTTGCCACCACCGCGGGCGCGCCCACGGATTACCGCGATGCTGACGAATGGCGCCTTGCTGAGCCGGAGCACCATGTCTGTCCACGCGACCGCTTCCCGGGGATCGGCCGGCAGGTTTAAGTCACCTGCGGTGGCAACGTCGAAATGGTTGAAGAAGAAATCCGCACTGTCAGTCTGGAACACGACGACCTGGATTGCCGAGTCCTGCTCGAGATCCATGATAATCGTACGCAAACCATCGATCGTGGGTGGGGTCAGCAGATTGGCGGGCGGGTTGGCAAATGTGATCCGGGCGACGGTCGGCGTTGGGCGTTCCAGCCGTAGAGTCTGTGGTAAGTTCATCTTGGGCTTCCTTCCCAGAAGCGTTGAAATCGGACCAGTGCAGCGTTCGGATGTCGATGCTGTTAAGCGTTGTGGACGGCAAAGCCAGTGTTGCCAGGCTAATGCTCTTCGCGCGGTGTTATCTTCGGAATGGGTAGTCGCCGTAATTCTGCTAGCGGTATCGTGCCGCCTTGGCATGGAGGGCGTCGGTTGCTTTGCCCTCGCTGGCGCCCCCCTTTGCCGTGCAGACGCCTGCGAGTTCTGATAGCCCCGGCCATGGCGGGAGATCTGCGTCGCTCCGGAGACGATGAGGCCTGCGGTTGCGCGCGAGTGGAGACACGACGATCCTGTTGGAGCAGGCGCACGCGGTCATCTTCGGACTTTCCCCGAACTTGAATCTTGCCCGGCCACGGTCAGCCTTCCTCGAGAAACTGGATCGCATGCCCAAGGAAGCGCTCCGGACACTGAAACTGCGCTCCGTGACCGGCGTCGGGATACAGGATGAGTTGAGCGTTGGGGATGACCTGCGCCATGTTGAACGCGTTAACCGTCGGGATCATTACGTCATCGATACCATTGAGAATGAAGGTAGGCTGAGTAATCGCCGACAAATGAGCGAGCGGTGCGGCGGGATCGACGGGAGCAAGCCACGCGAGATTCGCTTCCATCTGAGCCTGCATTGCCTCTGGCGAGCTCGGCGTGTCCTGATCGGCGCGCCGGTGACGACGCTCCCAGAAGTCGCGCCCGGCCTGCACGGCCGCAGGAGAGCGGCCGAAGAACAGGAAAAGGAAGTCGTCGACAACGGGTTCGGGCCGCATCGCGGTCGGGACGACGCGCTCGTCGGTGCCAAAGGTACCGCCTCGCGGACCCGTGCCCAGCAGAAGCAGCTTCCGGACGATTTCCGCGTGGCGCAACGCGACGTCCTGCGCCTGCATACCGCCAATCGAGAAGCGAAGAAGGTCAATCTGCGCCAGACCCAGCGCGCGGACGAAGGCGGCAATGTCGTCGGCCATATCCTCAATCCTATTGCGGGGCGTGCCGGTCGAGGAGGCGATGCCGCGACCATCATAAAGGATGACTTCACGACCTGCGGCGAGGCCGTCAGTCATCAGTGGATCCCAATTGTCCATCCCTCCGCGAAAATGCTGGATCAACAGGAGGGGCGGCTGGCCGCTTTCGGTATTGCCCCAACGCCGGTAGGCAAAACGGTCGCCATCCATGTCAATGAAGCGCGTCGGTGCAGTAACGTGAGTGTCGGCCACATTCTGTTCCTGGTGTTGCGTGGATTTATAATGATATACGTCATCAATAGAGTCAACCCATAATGATGATTGGTATCATTAAAAATGGTGTGGCCGTCGAAAGGACGCGGAAGTGCGGATTACAAGGGAAAAGAAGCAGGAAAATCGCGACAGGATCGTCACTATCGCCTCGGAGATGTTTCGTGAGCGCGGCTTCGATGGCGTAGGCGTGGCCGATCTGATGGAGCGGGCGGGGCTGACCCACGGCGGATTTTACAATCACTTCGCCTCCAAGGACGCGCTGATTGCGGAGGCCTCTGCAAAGGGGTTTGACGATACAGTGGCGAGTTATACGGGCTATGATGCTTCTGACGCTATCGATGCCTATATCTCGCGTGCGCATCGGGATGCGCGCGGACAGGGTTGCACGGCCGCCGCACTGGGCGGCGAAGCGGCCCGACTGCCTGAAGAAGCCAGATCGGTTTTCGGCGATGGTGTTGAAGGGCTTGTCGAGATGTTCGCAAACAGTATTGCAGCAAAGCAACTTTCAGGCGTCGAAGCGCGCGCGCGCGCCATCAGTGTACTAGCGCAAGCAGTCGGTGCGCTCGTATTGTCGCGGGCCTGCCCGGACACCTCGGCTTTGGCGGACGAGATCCTTGACACCTGCCGCGCCGATTGCCGTGCTGCAACTGCGAATGGGGCGCAAAAACAATAGGACCACGATGATGCGTCCCAAATATCTTTGCGGCAGTGCCGAAAATTCAGTCCGCGACGCTGATCACGACCTTGCCCTCACGTCCGGTCTCGACATAGGCCAAGGCGTCCGGTGTCTGGTCAAAGGGGAAGATTTTGTCCACGATCGGACGGATCACGCCAGATTCGATCAGCCTGGCGATTTGTGCCAGTTGTGACCCCTCGGCGTGCATGAACAAGAAAGAATAGGCGATGCCCCGCGCCTTGGCCTTTTTCAAAACACCCCTGCTGAGCATCCCCATCAGGAAGCGGAGGAAGAGGTTCAGGTTCAAAGCTTTGGCAAAGGGCACGTCGGGCGGACCGGAGATCGAGATCAACTTGCCACCCGGCTTCAGCACGTTGAGCGACTTTTCCAGCGTCTTGCGATCCTGATGTTAATATAAGATAGCTTCGTAGGGCGAAGACTTACGGCAATTTGGAAAGCTCCCGGCACCGGGGTCGGCAGGGTCACTGCCCTCCCGTCGGTGCCGGACGTAGCCACTGCAAAAGCAGCCGGCTTGTTTACATGTTCAGCATGCGGCCGCCGTCCACGACGATCTCGCTGCCGACCGTCCAAGCCGAATCGTCAGACGCGAGATAGACCACCGCCTTGGCGACTTCCGCCGCGCTGCCGAAGCGGCCGGCCGGGATCCCTGCGATGATGTCTTTGTTGATCTGCTCGCGATAAGCATCGGGAACGCCGAGCTTGTCGTAGAGCGGTGTGTCGATCGGACCGGGGCTGACCGCGTTGAACCGGATACCGCGCTGCAGGAGTTCGGCGGACAGCGTCTTCGACAGGCTGAGGAAGGCCGCCTTGGTCGCCCCATAGACCGACGAGGTGGCGGCGCCGACATGCGCGCTGATCGAGGTGTTGAGTACGACCGACGCCGGATTGGCGAAGACGGGCAGCAGCGCCTGAATCAGGAAGTACGGTCCCTTCACATTGATCGCGAAGATCCGGTCGAAAACTTCCGGGGTCCACGCTTCGATTGGCTGCCAGATCGAGATGCCGGCGTTGAGGAAGGCGACGTCCAACTGGCCGCAATGCTCCTTCACCGCAGCGGCGAGCGCCTGCTGCTCTTCGACGCTCGCGCTGTCGGCCTTGATGACGGGAACTTCGGAGCCCAGGATCGACTTGGCCTGTGCGATTGTCTCAGGGTTGTTGCCCGTTACGATGACGCGCGCGCCCTCGTTCAGGAACTGTTTGGCGGCTTCGAGGCCGATCCCCGTTGTGCCGCCGGTGATGAGGGTGCGCTTTCCATTAAGTCGCGTCATGTGTATCGCTCTTATGTTTGAATTCATTGCTATGACCCAAAGTGTCGGCCATGGTCGCTCCAAGTCCTGTTGGGTATCTGGTAAATAGGCGCCCCGCAGGCTTCGAGTACGCCGGATCCGCTCAATATCTTGCCCAATTATCTCAATGCGCTCCCGGCAACGACATCACAGGCACTGCTCGTTGATGAAGTGGATCATCGAGCAGCGCAGAATCATCTGGATGAGTTGGTTGCTGCCGGGTCATTGACCGTTCGCGGCCTAGCTAGCGAGACATAGGCAGTCTGCAGCCCCAAGCGTTTCCAGCCGCGGAAGCTGGATCGCGCGCCTTGTCGAGCCTCAGTTCGGCGGTGCCATAGCGCGCCTCCTTAGTATCTTTGATTGAGGGTCAGGCGGCGACTAGCGCGCCATGCTGCCGAAGGTGGTCGCGGAACAGCTCGGGATAGGTGTCGACGACGGCGTTCCTGACGCTCGACCGATCGGCAAGTGCCGCACGCCACGCGTTCACGCGCGGCAGGCCGTCGAAGATCGCGGTCGCTGCCGCTGGGTCGATGATCCCGAAATAGCGGAAGAGCGGAGCATAGACGGCATCGACCATGCCGAAATTGAGGCCGGCAAAATACGGCCCTTGGCCCAGTTCCGCCTCCAGTTTGCGCAGCTTGTCGCGGAACGCGGTGCGCCGAGCGTCAGCGGTTGGAGCGTCCACGGCGTGGAGGAACTGCCAACCGTCGGCCATGGTCTGGGTTGCGAACTCGATCCAAGCGCGGTGCCGAGCGCGGACGAGAGGATCCTCAGGGTACATCGAGGCGCCGTCTTGCGTTTCGTTCAGATATTCGCAGAGCACCATGCTCTCGAAGAGAACCGCATCCTCTCCGTTGGGCTGTCGCACCTTCAACACCGGGACCTTGCCGGTCGGCGATAGCGCCAGAAACCAGTCAGGCTTGGCTGACAGGTCGACGTTTATACGCTCGAACGGCACTCCCTTTTCCAACAGCGTTATCGCGGCGCGCTGGACGAACGGGCAGAGCGGGTGGCTTATGAGGGTTAGGTTCGTGTCGGTCATGGGCTGGCCCTTTGTCGAAATGATCAATCCAGGCGCCGCTGCCGCAGTGCCGGTCCGATATCAGACAAATAGTTCCCGAACGCTCCGCCCGTTCGCCCGATACTCTCAATCTATTGCCCAATTGTCTCAAGGGGCTTTGCTCGGACGGTGAATGGTGTCATAATGAAACCATGACCGATCATCTTCAGCCCCATCTCAACCTTGCCCTGCGCCACGCGCGATCGGGGATGACTGTGACGCCGATCCCCCGTCTCGAGATCGGAGCAGGTCAGACGACGTCCGGCACATCGCCCTGCCTATACCGCTCGATGATTTGCTTCATCTTGCAAGGTTCAAAGGACGTAACTATCCATGACAACCTGCTTCGCTACGGTGCTGAGCAGTATCTGGTCAGCGCTTTGGACTTGCCACTGAGCGGCCAAATCTACGACGCTGGCCATGGCCGACCGTATGTCGCAGTTTCGCTCGTTCTCGATCCTGCATTGCTTGCGCAAATTGCTTCCACCATGCCGCCAATACGCGACACCGACGCACCGGGCAGCGGTATCGCGATCAACCCAATGACGCCCCAAATTCGCGAAACATTGCTACGACTGCTTGCGCTGCTCGACACGCCGAGCGACATCCCCGTCTTGGCTCCAATGGCCGAACGTGAATTGCTCTATCGTCTCTTGCAGGGACCGCAGGGACGCCTGCTGCGTCATATTGCTCAGCCCGAAGGAGCGCTTGGCCGGATCCGGCGTGCGGTTGAGTGGATCCGAGATCACCATAACACTCGGTTGCGGATCGAAGACCTGTGCAATGCAAGTGGCATGAGCCGCGCCAGCTTGCACCGCCACTTTGTCGCACTGACCGGACTCAGCCCGATCCAATATCAGAAACAGATCCGTCTGCAGGAGGCGCGGCAGTTGCTGCTTGCCGGTGACAACAGCGCCTCCGACGTAGCATTTGCGGTTGGCTATGAAAGTGCCTCGCAGTTCAGCCGCGAATATCTCCGCCAGTTTGGAGCACCGCCTGTTCGCGACCTGCGTCGGCTTAGACAGTCGATCGAGAACCCCGCAATTCACTGATCGTTGCGTCGCCGCCAGACCACGTGCGCTGACACCTTGTCGCGCATTCTGCCCGCAATGTGAGCTACCTAGTTTGCGCGTACATCAACTTGAACGCCGCGCCCGGGAAAAGCCCCGATCTGTCGCCATGAAGCGCGGGATCATGGGAACTATCAATTTGGACGGCTCGGACACCCCTTGGCCGGTTTCGTCAGCAAGTGCCTCGGCGTAGGCGACTAGGTCGCGATGGACAGAGGCGGGCAGCTCTAGGGTCACTCTCACCGACTTCTCATCTTGAATTGCGCCGAGCTTCAGCTTGGTCATCTCGCGCTCCGTAGGGTTCGAGGATCAGGTCGCGCGTGACGATCACGCGCACGGGAAAGCCCGGACGGATGGTGAGCGTCGGCGCGATGTTGAGCTGGCGGCGGACGATCTGCTGGCCTGCGTCGTTGATCGTGTCCTGGCCGCCGTTGCGGATCGCCTGGATCAGCCGATCGTTGTCGTTGGTGGCGAGTTCGGCGCCGACTGCTGCCATGGCCGCGCAATGGAGGCGTCCAGCGTTCATTGCGTGCCGGCTTCATGGGGAGGGGGCGAGGTTGCAAACGCTTAGGCCGCCACCCGTTCCCCGGCCCCGACCTAGCGATCCGCTGTCCCGGCGACATCACCAGGGACAAGCTCGACATCCTGCGCAAGGCCGCCGCCGTCTACATCGACCAGATCCGCAAGCACGGCCTCTACGACGAGATCTGGCAGGCCTTTGCCGTGCTGCTCCCGGTGAAGACGGTGGGCGTCATGGGCGACGGCCGCACCTATGATTATGTGGTTGGCCTGCGCGCCGTCACCTCGACCGACGGCATGACCGCCGATTTCTACCAGTTCGACATGAAGTTCCTGGGCGAGACCGCCACGCGCATCATCAACGAGGTGAAGGGCGTGAACCGGGTGGTGTACGACGTGACCAGCAAGCCGCCTGGGACGATTGAGTGGGAATGATTCAGTCCACGCCGGCGACGTTCGCGATCTATCGGGGGTGTTGGAACGTCAGGAACAAGTCGCTGCCATGGCGACGTTCTTGTTGGACACCTCGTTTTCCAATTCGCCGATGACTCTCTCAAGGCCGGGGATGCTCGCCCTTCCAGGCAGGCGCACTGCAAACGCCGCCTAGTCCAAGGGACGGCCGAATTCACCGGCAAGCGTTGGCGGATTCAGGCGATTGGCTGACCGCCGCTCGACCGCTTCAGCCTCTTCGCTGTCGGAGATCGTCACGAATAGCGTAACGCCTTCGAGCGCCTGCGCCCGTTCGGCCCGCAGATGGGCGAGCGCATGGATCATCGCGTCAATGAGGTGGTCGAAATAGATGCTGAAATCTCTGTTCGAATTGGCGCCCGCTGCGATGAGGTCGCGATTGATGTCCGCAAAATGGTCGTCCCCAAAAATCTCGTATCGCCACTCGGCGGGGGCCCAGCGTAGATAAGCGGAGTATTGCGGGGTCATGTCCTCAATTTCAGCCTCGGAGGCGCGTTTCTCGGCATACCCCTCCTCGGTATTGGCGCAGAGCCCAACGCTCATGCCATCATCTGCCGTCTGAAGACAGATCGCGTAGAGGCGCTGCCCTTTGAGTAACGAAGTCAACGCGTCAACCGTTGCGATTGTCGCTGTGCGAAGCTTCTCTACTTTTGCGTGCCAGTCCACATGCGCTTCCTTTCGATCATGGCAGAGGCGTCGAGCTGTCCGACAAACAGCAGCGAGCGTCGGCGGATTCAGATGATTGGCCGACCGCTTCAACCTCTTCGCTGCCGGAGATCGTCACGAACAACCTGACCCCTTCTAGCACCTGTGCGCGGGGCCCGTAGATGGGTGAACGCATGGATTATCCCGTCAATGAGGTAGTCGAAAATAGATATCGAAATCTTCGTCCGGATGGACTCGGCCGAGCAGCACTGATCGCGCTCAGAGATCTTCCAGGAGTCGCTTGGCGCGCGCGAAGCCCTGGCCGGCCGATTTCACCAACCAATATCGAGCCTTGATGGGGTCAACAGCAACCCACTGATCTCCGTCCAAATACATTTTACCAAGCTGGTACTGTCCGTGTGGGTTTCCTTCCTCGGCAGGCGCGTAGAGGAAGTCGATCTGCAGGGTCTCGGTGTCGATCCGCCACCGGTCGCGCTTGTTGCTGTGCCAGAGTAGAGCATGGCGATCGTCTTGCCAGACGAGCTTGCCCGCCGCCGTGTCGATCTTACCCAGTCCGATCGACGAGGCGAGGAACGGCGCCCAGCGCGTCTCGCCGTCCTTGGGGGTAGCGGTGAAGCCGAGTTCTAGCTGGCGATCTGTCCGCCATTCGACCCCCAGGGCGCAGGTCCTGCTGGCGTTCCATTTGGGCTTGGTCCAGACGCCGTTGAACCGATAATCGGCTTCCACCACCTGGCGATATACCGCCTCAAGCGCGTCGAGATCCCATCCGCGGTCCGCCCCCAGCTCACGCAAGGCATGGTGCGCCTCGCCGACAAAGCGCGCATGGGGAGACGGCAGGGCGTTGACTTCCGGATGCTCGCCCAACGGGTGTTCGTAGCGCAGCACGTCGATTAGGTCCGTGACCCGGCGCTCTGCGGCTGGGCCGGCAAGAATCACCTTGCCGACGCCGTTGCAGGCGACTTTCCCCTTCTGAATCCGATATTCGTACGCCGTCATCGCTTCGGCGATGCGCGCATGCGCGCCCTCGTCGCCGATCGCGGCATACCCTCCCGAATAATGCGGTTCCATAGCTTGCAAATACTTGCCCATCTTCGATCCTACATCCCCGGCCGCGACCGATCATCGCCGGGTGGAGCGATGCCGGGGTGGCGGTGATCGGCCAAAACTCTGGCCGAAGCTCAACCAAAGCGGAGCAAGAAACGGCCGGCAAGATCGGCCGCGTTGATGCGCGAGGCCGAAGCGTTCTCGATCCCTTCGGCGGCGTCGCTGTCCGTCACCGTCACGAAAGCCGTGACATCCGCGAGTCGCTCGCCCAGTGTCTCCTTAACCGTCGCCAGTGCGGTGATCATCGCTTCAATAAGATTGTCGAAGTAACTGTCGAAGTCTGATTTCTCTTGTTGCGCGAGAAGTGCGTTCACCCGTGAAAAGGCAGCCCTGTCCCAGCCTTCTACGACCCATTCGGCCGGCGCCCAACGGTAGTAGATCTCATCCTCCGGTGAATTCGGCTCATCCTCGGCTTCGGCAGCTAAATGCGCCTGATAGCCTTCTTCAGTGTTTGCGGCCATCGAGATGCTGGCGCCGTCATCGGACGTAAATAGAGCCAACGCATATATATGCTCTCGATCATACCGAGAGAATAGACTTTCTACCGCCTTCAGTGAGGATACTTCAATTTCCTCAGAAATGTCTTTCCAATTCACACGCCATCTCCTTAAGGCCATCCAAATGTATCTTTTGCAATCTGCTGCAATTCGCTTTTCATCTGGCGAGTAGCAGCAGTTGGGGAAAGATTTTGCTGCGAAATGCGTGCGTCTGCCCGCCTCAGGCCTCGACGCAACGCCTTTGGCATTTGCCACGGTATGCGCGCGGTTGGGAGCCGACATGAGTGCATCAGGCCACTTGCATCAATGTTTGGATGCCGCGATCCCGCTCGTCGAAAAAGACGTAGATCTGCGCCATATCGTGGGCGAGACCTGAGGCGTCGAGCTGTCCGACAAACAGCAGCGGCGCGTCGCCGTGGAACGGCCAGGACGGCGACTGCAGCCACTTTGGCGGCCTCTTAAGGTAGCGGAAGTCCTTGGCGATCTTGTCTCTCGCAAAGGCGAGCTTCTCTCGTTTGCTGCCTAACGTCTCGAAACCCGCGAGAAGCGCCTTGACGTAAGATTCCGGCGGCGAAAGCCAGGCTGGTGAAGCATCCAGAACCAGCTCGTAGTTCTTGTGACTGGACGTATCGATCTCGTGTTCGACGCCGAGCGCTGTCAGCAGCTTCGACAGTGCGTCCCGCAGGTTGAGGTCGGTCGCAGGATCCGAGACGTTCTGATCCATGATGTACAGGAACAGGCTGCTCTTGTTGGTGTAGGGCGGAATGGACGCATCCTGCTCCAGAAACTCCTGCAGCGCCTTGTCGTGCAGGAGCTGTGCGTAGAAGTCGGACAGGGGGACGCGCCCCTCCAGGTACTCGATGATCTTTTCTGCAGGGGTCATTTGCCATTTTATGGATGTCGGTGGGATCGATGTCTGCGTGCGCGAAGCTTCTCTGCTTTTGCGTTCCAATCCACGCGTGCTTCCGATGGGTATCGCCTCGCTCTACCCATCCTACGAGCTCGGCGGACTGCGCATCAATCCGCCTCAAACTCCAAGCCCTTGCGCTTATCGCGGAGCCAACCCTGCGCCGTTTTGAAAAGCCAGCAGCCCGATGCAGAAAATCGCAGCCCCGACCCATAGCACCACCGGGACCAGGTATGGTGACGAAACGATTTCAAGCACGGGAAAAGTCTGTTCTGAAAAGAATCTTCTGTATGCAACCCATCCAGTTGCGACGAGTGGCGTGAAAGCGACGATGAGGTAAAGCGCCCCAAGGGCCCATCCAAGGGCAGTCAAATCCTTGGATCGCGTGGCTTCTCCCGCGAAGCCGAGTGCAGCCAACGAAACGAAGGCGCTCAATGCGCTGGCGAGAATCTCGGCAGCCAGGACGACGATCGAAAGAACTGTATTCATGCTTGGATTCCGTTGAGTGTGGGAGGCCGCAGGCGGATGCTGGCAGGGGCATCCGGCGGTTTACCGCCTCGACCCCGGCGCTGCAACCAGTGATGCGTGTCGCAATCGGCGTGACGTGCCCACGCTATGCTGCCCGTGCGGCCGTACGGAAAGATAGCCGCCAGCTCAATGCAATCTGATCTCGCGAGCATGAGATATGCACCGCACTTCAAAGCCGAAGGAATCCGGACGCGCCAAGGAATATTCCGCGTGGCGCGCGGGATTTTTCCGGAAGCAGGCGCGACATGCAACTTGTCGCATGCTGGGCTTACAGCACCGGAGTCGCAACTATGTCACAGGCGCGACGAGAGAGCATTGTTTAGACCCATTCAATTTCGTTTCCCCGTCTCCGTGTGCCCATAAGTCAGCAGCTGAGGTAGTTCTCTAACCGGGGATTGGAATGCTGGGTTTGAATGCCGTGAGGCGTGGTTTTCTCGCGACCTGCAGTTTGTTTGTGTTGGATGCAGGCTTTGACGGCAAGAGTTACGCTCAAGCTCAGCTGCCTCCAGTGACCGTTGAAGCTCCGGCGCAGGCCCGCCGCGCGCAAGCCGCGCGCGCTGGAGCCGCAAGCAGCGTGCG
>NZ_JALBHA010000789.1:0-1910 GCF_023006445.1 Bradyrhizobium sp. SHOUNA76 | reverse complement strand
CGCGGCCGACGACGACGGTCAGCAGCCCCTGGCCCCAGAGGCGCTTGGCGGCGGCTTTGGCGTCGTCCAGCGTCACGGCATCGACGATGGCGTTGCGCTTCTCGATATAGTCGATCGGCAGCTTGTCCTGCTGGTACTGCAGCAGTGCCTGAGCGAGCTTGGAGGAGGTATCCAGCGCCAGCATCTGCGAGCCCTTCAGGTAGGACTTGGCCTCGTCGAGCTCCTTCTGCGTCGGGCCTTCCTCGGCGATGCGGCGCACCTCCTTGTCGATGGCATCGATGGTGTCGCCGGCGCGGTCGGCGCGGGTGCCGGTATTGCCGATGAACACCGCCGAATGCTCCATCCAGAGCAGCGATTCGAACACCGAATAGGCGAGGCCGCGCTTCTCGCGCACCTCGCGATAGAGCCTGGAGGACAAGCCGCCGCCGCCGAGGATGTGATTGACGACATAGGCCGCCATGAAGTTCGGGTCGCTGCGCTTCACACCGGGGCCGCCGAAAGTGATCACGGTCTGCGGCACGTCGAGCGTGACGAAAGCGCGCTGCGGCGGCTTTGCGGCCTCGACGTCGGGGACCGGCGTGAGGTTGGCCTTGGCGGGCAGGCTACCGAAGGTGTGGTCGAGCAGCTTGCCGAGGGTCGCCGGATCGACGTCACCGACGACCGCGATCTTCAGCCCATCCTTCGCAAGCACGCGGCCGACATAATCCTTCATATCGGGAACCGTAATGGTCGGCACGCTGTCGAGGTTGCCGTTGCTCTGCCGGCTGTAGGGGTGATCGCCAAAGGCGACCTCCAGGAATTTGCGGCTCGCCAGCGATGTCGGGTTCGTGGTCTCGCGGCGCAGGCCCGAGATGACCTGCGAACGAATGCGTTCCACATCGGCGGTGTCGAAATGCGGTGAGGTCAGCGCGCTCCGCAAGAGATCGAAGGCCTCGTCCTTGTTGTCGCGCAGCATGCGCAGGCTGCCGCGGAAGGTATCGCGGGTGGCGCTGAAGGAGAGCTCGATGGCGCGGCGGTCGAGCCGCTCATGGAAGGTCTTGGAGTCGAGATCGCCGGAGCCTTCGTCGAGGAGGTCGCCGACCAGATTGGCGACGCCCGGCTTGTCCTTGGGATCCTGGGCCGAGCCGCCGGCGAAGGAATATTCCATGGCGATCAGCGGCACGGTTGCGTCCTGCACGAACCAGGCCTCGATGCCGCCCGGCGAGACCAGGTGCTGGATCTTTGCGGCTGCCTGCGAGGGCGAGACCGCGGCGAGCGCAAGTGCCGCGCCGGTGGCGAGGGAGAATGCAACGCGTCGAAGGAAAGGATAGGTCACGAACGCTTCTCCTCGCGCTTGGTGGTCGCGGTGTCCTTGATCAGGTAACCCGTCACCGAGCGCTTCTTCTCGAGCCATTTCTGCGCGACTGCTCGGACCTGCTCGGCGGTGACCGCGCGGATGCGGTCGGGCCAGCTTCTGATGTCTTCGATCGACAGGCCCGTGGTCAGCGCGCCGCCATACCAGCGTGCCAGCACCGCTTGGTTATCCTGAGCGTAAATCGCTTCCGCGATGAGCTGGGTCTTCACGCGTTCCAGATCCTCGGCGCGGATCGGGTTCTGCGCGACGTTGGCGATGACGCCGTCGACCGCTTGCTCGACCTCAGCGAAGCTGACGCCGGATTTCGGCGCGGCCGAGATCGCGAACTGCGTCGGGTCGAGCGAGATGCTGGAATAGCTGGCGTTGGCGGAGACCGCGAGCGGCTTGTCGACGACGAGGGCGCGGTAGAGATAGGAATTGCTGCCGCTGCCCATCAGCTGCGCCAGCACGTCGAGGGCCGCGCTTTCACCGGCAGCAGCCGTGGTCGCCGAGGGCACCAGATAATAGCGCCGCATGCTCGGCTGCTCGACGCGCGGATCCGCCAGCGTGACGGTGC
>NZ_JALBHA010000788.1:0-1915 GCF_023006445.1 Bradyrhizobium sp. SHOUNA76 | reverse complement strand
CAGGTCGAGGCCGCCCTGCCGCCACCGCCACCGCCACCGCCGGTGAAACCGATCGACCCGGCTCCAGCGCCGAGCACGGACAGCGGGCCGAGTGCTGCCGCCCTGGCCGACGATCCCACGATCAAGAGCCTGACCTCCAAGATTGCCGCCAATCCGGACGACGTGAACGCGCTGTACCGGCGTGGCCAGGTCTATGCCAGCAAGGGTGCCTACAACCTCGCCATCAAGGATTTTGACGACACGCTCCGGATCAATACCAAGGATGTCGAGGCGCTGAATAACCGCTGCTGGACCCGCACCGTGGTCGGCGACCTCCAGGGCGCGCTGAAGGATTGCAACGAGGCGCTGCGGCTGCGGCCGAACTTCGTCGATGCGCTGGATAGCCGGGGGCTCGTCAACCTCAAGTCGGGCGCGGTCAAGAATGCCATCGCCGATTTCGATGCGGCCCTGAAGATCAACCCGCGCCTGACCTCCTCGCTCTATGGGCGCGGCCTCGCCAAGCAGCGCAACGGCTCCGCCCAGGAAGGCGCGCTCGATATCGCCAACGCCAAGGCGATGGATCCGAACATCGTTCAGGAGTTCGCAAGCTACGGAGTGCGTTGATATTTTTTTGGGTTGAGGCGGTCGAAGCCTCGAACCTTGAACAGCCCAAGGAAGACTAATGGGCGGATGTCGCAACAGGTCTTTTCCGAGACCTATTGCTGGAAATTTGGAAGCACGCAAGCTGGCTGCGCAGGAGGGACTGGCTATGAGATTGGCTGCAAAGGGACTGACCGCGATCCTGTCCATCATCACCATCGGTGCCGCTCTGTCGCTGCCGACCTCGTCCGCCTTCGCCGGCGAAGAAAGCAACAGCAAGAACGTGACTGAGGACGAGATCGTCCGCGCGCTGGCGCCGGCGCCGAAAAAGCCTCTGACCCGCGGCCTCTCGATCGCCCCGCAGGCCGATCCCGCGCCGAACGCGGCGGAGACCAAGTTGATCCAGTCCGTTCGGGGCCGCTCGACGCGCTCGCTGTCGTCGACCGAACGCGAGGAAATCGCCTCAGTCGCCAAGGACAAGCCGAACATCGATCTCGAAATCACCTTCGACTACAACTCGGCCAATATCAGCGCCAAATCGATGCCCTCCGTGCAGGCGCTCGGCCGCGCGCTGACGAGCCCCGACCTGAAGGGCTCGACCTTCGTGGTCGCGGGCCACACCGACGCCGCCGGCGGCGAGACCTACAACCAGGACCTGTCGGAGCGCCGCGCGGATTCGATCAAGCGCTACCTCGTCGACAAGTACAGCATCTCAGCAACCGACCTCGTCACCGTCGGCTACGGCAAGAGCAAGCTGAAGGACCCGAGCCAGCCGATGGCGGAGGCCAACCGCCGCGTGCAGGTCGTCAACATGGAAAACAAGACCACCGCATCGAAGTGAGCACGACGTAATCCTTTGCAGTGACAAGTCGTGATGTGGTGTAAAGTCTCGCTTCCAAAGCGCGTCCCGCAGCCTTGCGGGACGCCGCTTCGTTTCAGGGAAACGCTCTCGATGGGCCTCGCGCGGACGGCCGTGAGCCAGGCCAGGATGATCCGGCGATGAACCTCTCCGAATATCTCAAGCCTGCCGGCACCGTGGTGTTCGTCGTCGCGCTCGGCGTCGGCTATTATCTGTTCGAGCATCGCAAGCGTCCCGAGCCGAAGGAGACGCAAAGCGAGGCGCTCGTCATCGTGACGAAGTCGACCAATGCCTGCTTCTCGGACCTCGTGCGGGTGACCGGCTTCTTCGTGCCGCGCCGCGAGGCCGTGGTCATCGCCGATCAGGAGGGATCCAGGGTCACCGACCTCCTGGTCACCGAAGGCGCCGTCGTCGCCGACAACCAGGAGCTGGCGCGCCTGACTGCGCCGCCGCAGATCCCGGGTCAGCCGCAGCGAC
>NZ_JALBHA010000787.1:0-1920 GCF_023006445.1 Bradyrhizobium sp. SHOUNA76 | reverse complement strand
CAGCAACCCGTAGGCGCGCGCGGTCGAGGGTGGCCTGCGGCGGGGTGTTCTCGTCGACCCAGCCGCCGCCGTGATCGCCGTAGACGCCGATGGTGGAGAGATAGATGATCTTGCGGCGGCCCGCCGCCAGCACGTCGCCGAACGCTGCGATTGCGGGATCGCCGGAGCTGCCGGGCGGAATCGAGATGAGAAGGACATCGGCCTCGCCGATGCGTTCGGCCGTCATGTGATCCGGATCGCTCCCGGAAAAAGGATGCACCTCGATGCCGGCGAGATTGTCCCGCTGCGCAGGATCCCGCACGGTGCCGGCGACGTGCGAGAAGGCGCCGCCGAATTTGCCGACGAAATGCCTCGCGCTGTAGCCCAAGCCAAGAATGAAGAGCCGCATGCCTCTGCCGTGCCGGTCGGAGTTCCATTCGCGCTTGCTGCGCGTCCCCGCTCATAAGAGATTTTTGGGTCCGGCAAAAGATATTGCGATTTGTCTCGCCCGCTGCCTCGGGCGATGGTTGCTCGTCACCGAGGGTCGTTATGATCATGCAGGCAGAAGCAGCCACGATTGCGCCATCCGGTGCCGCGGAACTGGTCCGGCGCGCGGCCGCGCTGATCTTCGACGTCGACGGCACCCTCGCCGAGACCGAGGAGCTGCATCGGCAGGCCTTCAACCATGCCTTTGCCCGCCACGGGCTCGACTGGCAGTGGGACCGCGCCCTCTACAAGGATTTGCTGCGGGTGACCGGCGGCAAGGAACGCATGCGCGCCTATCACGGAAGGCTGCCGATCGCTCCGCCATTGCCGGATGCGGACATCGCCGCGCTTCACCGCATCAAGACCGCGCATTACGCCGAGCTGGTCGAAACAGGCTGCTGTCCCTTAAGGCCGGGCGCGATCGAGCTGCTCGCTGCGGCGAAGTCACGCGGGCAGCGGCTTGCGATCGCGACCACGACCTCGCACGGCAACATCGATGCGCTGCTGTCGCAGGCGTTGGGGACGAATTGGGCTGCGCAGTTCGACGCGATCGTCGCCGGGGACGACGTCAGACACAAGAAACCCGCGCCGGACGTCTATCTCGAAACGCTGGCACGGCTGAAGCTGGATGCATCAAGTTGCGTCGCGATCGAGGATTCCGCCAACGGGCTGATCGCGGCCTCGCGCGCCGGCATCCCGGTTCTGATCACCCGGAGCATGTTCTTTGCGGACGATGACTTCAGCGAGGCGCGGGCCGTGCTGGATGATCTGTCGGAACTCGGGGGCGCCAAGCCCAAAAACTGAAAAACAACCCCATGCACAGTAGAATGGGCCGGCGTGCCGGCCGCGTTCAGTGGACCCGGTGGCTCGCTCTATCGTCTTCAGCCTGCTCGACAATCTGCGCGATCGGGCTGGACTGGTGATGCACCAGGCGCCAGTCGTCCCCGACGCGGCGGAAATGGTTGGCGGCGGCCAACGCGGTGCCGTCGACGATCTCGATGCAGAGCACGCGGCCGCTGTCGCCGTCGATGATCGCCTGCGGCTCGGCGCAGACGATCTGCGGCCGCTCCGGATTTTGCAGGATGTCGCGCCAGCTCCCGATCACGGTGGCGCGCCCGATGATGGCCGGCCAGCCGGGATGGATGCAGGAAATGGCGTCGTCGTCCGCCCACATCCGTTCCATGCCGTCGAAGTCGCCGGTCGAAAACGCGGCGTAGAAGGCCGCGTTGGCGGCGATGATCTTGCTGTCCTTTGCCATGCCTCTCGGGTGGGGCAATGACAGGCAAAAATCAAGCGCGACTTCCGTTCGATTTCGCGTTCGATTTGAACTGCAGTGCAGCATTGCCCGCTTTGTGGTCAGGCCGACACGAGCGTTGCCACCGTCCGCCGCGCGCCGCCCTGATAGAGCTGGCCCAGCGCCGCGGTCACGGCCTCGCGCAGCCGCGGCTCGGAACC
>NZ_JALBHA010000786.1:0-1924 GCF_023006445.1 Bradyrhizobium sp. SHOUNA76 | reverse complement strand
TGCCGCTGGTCCCGGTCACGGCCTCGACGGTCGCGGGTTGGGCGGGGAAGAAGCTCGCCGCGGCCAGCGCCAGCGCGCGGCGCGGATTGGCAACCGTGATGAACGGCACCTTGCTGCCGTCAGGCGCATGGTCACCGACGACGGCGACCGCACCTGCGGCAATCGCAGCATCGATGAAGCGTGCGCCGTCGGTCTTGCTGCCCGCAAGTGCGAAGAAGAGATCGCCCGGCTTGACCACGCGGCTGTCGAGCGCAAGGCCGGTCACGTCGAGCGCCGCGACAGCGGGCTCGATCGCGGCATCATTGCCTAGCAGGTCGGAGAGCTTCATGGTCTTCCAGTCGACATGCCCTCCCGCAAAGCCGAATCTCCGGGAAAAGCCCCGACTCAGCAGCGGCGATGGCCTACCCCGTTGATTACTGGGTTGTCCTGGATGCTGCAAGAATAAGGCGTTCCGCAGGCGGCAGATCGAACCGCGGCTCGACGCCCAGAAGCGGCGCGATCCGCTCGATCACCTTGCCGCCGGTCGGCACCGCGTTCCAGCCCGAGGTGATGAAACCCTTCGTTTCGGGAATGGCCTGCGGCTCGTCCAGCATGATCAGGATCTGATATTTGGGATCGTCGCAAGGCATGATCGCCGTGAAGGAATTCAGCACACGCTTCTTGGCATAGCGGCCGTTGATGACCTTTTCGGACGTGCCGGTCTTGCCGCCGACATAGTAGCCCTTGATGTCAGCGGTCTTGGCGGTGCCGATTTCGGCGTTGAGTCGCATCAGGAACCGCATCTTGTCGCTCGTCTCCGGCCTGATGACGCGCTTGGCCATCGCCGCGGCCTCGGACTCGCTGCGCTTCATGAAGGTCGGCGGAATCAAATAACCGCCGTTCACCAGCGCATTGATCCCCATCACCGCCTGGAGTGGCGCCACCGACATGCCCTGGCCGAACGCGATGGTGACCGTGTTCAGCTCGCCCCAACGCCGCGGCACCAGCGGAGCCGCGCTCTCCGGCAGCTCGGTGCGCAGCCGCGTCAGCTGGCCCATCTTGGCGAGGAACGCCTTGTGGGCCTCCACGCCCTGGCTGAGCGCGATCCGCGCCGCGCCGATATTGGACGAGTAGGTGAACACTTCCTTGGTGTTGATGAAACGTCCGAGCGGGTGGCTGTCGTGGATGGTGAACTTGCCGTAGTGCAGGTTTCCGCGCGCGTCCCAAGACGTGTTCAAATTGATCTTTCCGGAATCGAGCGCCATCGCCAGCGTGAACGCCTTGAAGGTCGAGCCCATCTCGTAGACGCCGGTGGTCAGGCGGTTGATACGGTCGGGGTCATGCGCTTCCTTCGGATTGTTGGGGTCGAAATCGGGAAGGGAAACCATCGCCACGAGCTCGCCGGTCTTGACGTTCGAGATGATGCCGGAGGCGGCCTTGGCGTGGAACTTGTCCTTGGCCTTCAAGAGCTCGTCGCGCAGCGCATGCTCGACGCGCAGATCGATCGAAAGCTCGATCGGCTTTTGCAGCCGGTCGGTGGCAAAGCCGGCGCGGTGGAGATCGGCGAGGCCCTGATTGTCGAGCCACTTCTCCATGCCGGCGATGCCCTGGTTGTCGATGTTGACGAGACCGATGAGGTGGGCGACCTCGTTGCCGGTGGGATAGACGCGTTTGTTCTCGCGCAGGAAACCGATGCCGGGAATGCCGAGCTTGTGAATGGCCTGCTGCTGCTTGGCCGTGACCTCGCGCTTGAGCCAGACGAAGCCCTTGCGCGTCCTCAGGCGCTCGCGCACCTCGGCCTCGTCGAGGTCGGGCACGGTGGCGGTGAGAAGCTCGATCGCCTCGTCCTTGTCGATGATGCGGCGCGGCTCGCCGAACAGGCTCGCAGCCTTGACGTCGGTCGCAAGGATGGCGCCGTTGCGGTCGACGATGTCGGGGCGTGCGG
>NZ_JALBHA010000785.1:0-1930 GCF_023006445.1 Bradyrhizobium sp. SHOUNA76 | reverse complement strand
CGATGGCGGCGCCCGCGGTCTGGCGGGCCCGGCGTGAGCCCGGCGCGCAGTTTCTGCTGGCCTGGCTGATCCCGTCCTGGATCGTGTTCGAGGCCGTGCTGACCAAGCTGCCGCATTACGTGCTGCCGCTCTATCCGGCGATCGCCATTCTCACCGCGGGCGCGGTCGAACGTCGTGTGCTGTCGCGCTCCTGGCTGATGCGCGGTTCAGCCTGGTGGTTCGCGATCCCCGCGGCCGCCTCGATCATCGCGGTGGTCGGCGCGGTGATGCTGACCCGGCAGCCGGCCTTCGTGGCCTGGCCGTTCATCGCGGCGTCACTGATCTTCGGGCTGTTCGCCTGGTGGCTCTACGACAACAATCGCGCCGAGCGCTCGCTGCTCAACGCGCTGGTCGCGGCCCTGATGCTGGCGGTGGTGGTGTACGGCATCGTGCTGCCGTCATTGACGCCGCTGTTTCCGAGCATCGAGGTCGCGCGCGCGCTCCGCAATGTCACCTGCGTCGGGCCGAAGGCTGCTGCTGCCGGCTATCACGAGCCGAGCCTGGTCTTCCTGACGGGCACGCAGACGCTGCTGACCGACGGCTCGGGTGCTGCGGACTTCCTGCGGCAGGGCAGCTGTCGCTTCGCGCTGATCGAGCAGCGCTCGGAGCGCAGCTTCGTGCAGCGCGCCGAAGCGATCGGATTGCGCTACAAGGTCGGGACGCGCATCGACGGCTATAATTTCTCGCAAGGCCGCGCGATCTCGATCTCGATCTTCCGGTCGGAAGGCACCGAATAGGATGCCGGCCCCGACCAGCAGCGCGCCGCGTCCGGCCTATCCCGCGCAATTGCTCGCTGTGTCCCGGCAGGCGCTGGCGCAGCTGGTTCGCACGCCCTCGCATTCGCGCCGCGCAGAGGCCGCGCGAAAACTGGCGCGGCATTCACTATGGCTCAGCGTAGCGGGCGCAGCCCTGGTCATCGTTCTGATGGTCGCCTTCGACCAGACCGAGATCCAGCTGATGCCGGCGCGCGGCACCCCGGGACTGTGGCCGATCCGCATTCTCACCGATTTCGGCAAGGATGAATATCTGCTGTCGGTGCTGGGGGCTACGCTGGTGGTTCTGGCGTTCGTCGCGGCAGGGCTGCATGGGACGCGCCGCGCGCTGCTGCTCGGTCTGGGCACGCGGCTGCAGTTTGTGTTTCTGTCGATTGCCGTCTCGGCATTCGTCGCCGAGATCCTGAAATATCTCTTCGGCCGCGGCCGTCCGTTCGTCGGCGGCAAGGCCAATCCGTTCAACTTCGTGCCGTTCGAGGGGACGGGGGCCTATGCCAGCCTGCCGTCGGGCCATGCCGTGGCGGCGTTCGCCCTGGCGTTTGCCGTGTCAGCAATGTGGCCGCGGCTGCGCGTATTCATGTTCACTTACGCAATCGTGATCCTGTTGACGCGGCTGGTGCTGGTCGCGCATCACCCGAGCGACGTCGTGGCCGGCGCCCTGGTCGGCACGGTCGGCGCCATGGCAGTCCGCTACTGGTTCGCGGCCCGAAGGCTCGGTTTTGCCATCCGCGCCGACGGCACCATCGTGCCTCTTGCGGGGGCGGTCTCGGGCCGCCTCAAAAGGGTTGCCCACGGGGCATCCGCCCCATAAAAGCGGCTGCCTGCCGGAGGCGCCGGTTCCCCGGGCAGTCCCATTCCAACCACGAGCCTCGATTTGTCGTCGTCCCAGCCCTCGGTTTCCCAGCCTTCGGTTTCCATCGTCGTTCCCGTGCGCAACGAAGCCGACAACATCGCGCCGCTGATCGCGGAGATCGGTGCGGCGCTCGACGGCCGCTGGGCCTACGAGATCATCTACGTCAACGACGGCTCGACCGATGCGACCGGCGAGCGGCTCGCGACGCTCATGGCGCAGCGGGACAATCTGCGCCAGCTCCGCCACGCCAGATCAGGCGGCCAAT
>NZ_JALBHA010000784.1:0-1944 GCF_023006445.1 Bradyrhizobium sp. SHOUNA76 | reverse complement strand
GTGATCGATGGCCGCCCGCTCGCGGAGGCGGCGGCTGCCGCCGGCGTTCCACTGTGGCTGCGCAAGCTACCGCCGGAAGCCTTTGCAGGTCCGATCCCCCGATTGCCCGATGGTGAGCTGTTTCGCCGGCAGATCGCGAACCACCTTCCGCGCTCTCCCAAGCTGACGCCGACATGGCTTCAGCTCGTGGCCGACGCCGCCGAACTCGCGCATGAGCCGGTGGCCGTATGGATCGCACGCGAGTTCATCCGCGAGCCGGAGCGGGTGAAGACTGCGCGGCTGCGTTCGATCTGCCTCTGGGCCTGGTTTTCCTCTCAGCCCGCGACGCTGGGGCATGACCTGATCGAAAGGCCGTGGACACCGGACATGCGCATCGATGCCGCACGTGCGGCCGCAAGCGATTGGCTGACGATTGTCGCCTTGCATGCCAATCTCGGCCGCAAAGCGATCGCCGACATGTGGCTGCGGCCGGGCCGGATGGTGGGCTACGAGTTCATGCCGCTGGATTCGATTGCTGCCATCATCGAAGAGGCGAAAGCGATGCGGAATTGCCTCAGAACCTTTGGCAACAGCCTCGCACACAATCAGGCCCGGCTCTGGAGCATCCGGAAAGACGGCGAGCGACTCGCGACGTTGCGCATAGCCCGCCGCTATCGCGATCCGCTGCCGAACCTCGTCGAGCTCAAAGGTCCCGACAACGTCGAGGTCTCGCGCGAATTGTGGTGGGTCGCTCGCCAATGGCTGCACAAGCATGATCTGTCGCAGATCGACATCGGGCAATTCGACTGGGGTACGGCGCCGCTCGACAGCGGAAGCTGGATGTTGCTGTGGCGGCCCTACTGGCTCGCCAAGCGGCGCATCCCGTTCTGGCTGCCGATGGCCCCGTCGCGCCAGGTGCTCGAGACGCTGTGAGCAGATATGATGTTCTCCGAAATTCTTGCGGGCAGATCGACACGCGTTCGCGGCCTCGCGGCATCGTTTGCCCGAGTTGTGCTTTTTCCTCGCCCTCTCGGAAAGAAAGGGCGCAGGGAAGGCCGGGCGCCGGCTGGCACCCGTAAAGACCCCCGTGCTGAACAGATGCACACGCAATGCACAGGGCAGCCGAAACCCGGCCTTCCCTGCGCGATGGTTTGACGGCCTATGCCGTGCTCTCCCGGGAGCCGAACTTTCCTCTGGCCTCCCTCGCCCCGCGAACTGGATGATGCAGTCTGCCCGGTTGGACTCGCTTGCATCTCCGCGAAAGGCTTGACCGTAGCAACGACGGCCAGGACCACGCGGTTTTCGCCGTACGCAGGGGCGCCGTTCGTCTTTGCGGGCCGCGCGTGCTCACGAGATCATCTCGCCCTGCACACGCAAGCTCCGCCTTTAACGCCGCCCGCGTCCATCGCAACTCCCAGCCCGCGTTCGAAACGACGTACGACCGCCCCTTTGGTGGGTTGGGATGGCCGACACATACGATAAATCCGAACTTCGGTAAAGGAGAATATTTTTGACGAGAGAGGTTGACAGCGAATTGGATGTTTTGGCCGACGAGTGCCTTCGATGGGCCCACGCGATGACCGGCGCTGGTATCTCGGCCCGACGAGGAGCGATCGATCGCTGGCATGCTTACGAGAATGAGGCGAGAAAGCGGGCCTTGCGCGATTGGTGCACATTCCATGCGATCGAAATCATCGATTGATCAGGCGCGCGTTCGGACGCCGTGACTTGGACCAACGGTGACGCAGCTCCGCCGTCTTCTCGCCCCCATTGTCATTCAGAGGATAGGCGGGGCGGCGTTACGGTGGGCAAGTTCCCTGGGGTTCCGTGTGATCGTCCGACATCTTCCACCACGTGCTTCCCGTCATTCTGTTTCGCGCCGCGCTTTCCTCGGCGGACTTGCGTCGGCAGGCAGTGCCCTCGCGCTCGGCGGATGCGCCGGCCTGGGTGCGACCGGCGCGCGCT
>NZ_JALBHA010000783.1:0-1957 GCF_023006445.1 Bradyrhizobium sp. SHOUNA76 | reverse complement strand
TGATGCCGGCGGGGGGCCCGCCGATGATGGGCGGAAGCGCCTACGGCGGCGCCAGCGGCTACGCTGCGGCTGGCAGCGGAGGATCGCTGGCCGTCGATTTCGGCATCCTCGAGTTCACCTGGCGCACGCTGGTGCTCGTGATCGGCTCGTGCTTCGTCATTCCGGTGCCGTGGCTGTTCGTCTGGTACACGAACTGGATCGTGCCCTGCTTCAAAGTCCCCGGCCGGCCAAATCTCAGCTTCACCGGCACTGCGATGACGCTGGTGCCCTGGTTCTTCGGCTTCATCGTTCTGGCGATCGTCATCGGCTTCATCGGCAGCCAGATCCTGAGCAATCTGCTGTTCATCGTGCAGATCGTTCTCTACTGGCTCCTGATCAAATGGTTGATCGCGAACCTCGCCTCCAACGGGCAGCCGTTGGGCTTGAGCTTCACGGGCTCCATCTGGGCCTATATCGGCTGGAATCTGCTGTTCGCGATTTCCATCATCACCATCATCGGCTGGGCCTGGGTCGCCGCGGCACAGCTGCGCTGGTTCTGCCGCAGCATCGAAGGCACGCGGCGCGAGATTGTCTTCAAGGGCAGTGGTCTCGGCATCCTCTGGCGGGGCATCGTCGCCGCGATCCTGTGCAGCCTGATCATCCCGATTCCGTGGGTGTATCGCTGGATCATGAACTGGTTCGCATCGGAGACCGTGCTGGCTCCGCGCGGGTCCCTTGGTGCATGATCCGGAAAGCCTCGAACGCGATACCTCGCGTTTGAGGTGATTATCCCTTCCGCTCGCGCACGGAGCCTTCCTGCGCGACGGAGGCGACCAGCGTGCCGTCAGGCTTGAAGATCGAGCCGCGGGTGAGGCCGCGGCCGCCTCGCGCGCTCGGCGAATCCTGCGCATAGAGCAGCCATTCGTCGGCGCGGAAGGGGCGGTGAAACCACATCGCGTGGTCGAGGCTCGCGGGCATCATGCGCTTGTCGAACAGCGTGCGGCCATAGCGCGCCATGATCGCATCAAGCAGCGAGAAGTCGGAGGCGTAGGCGAGCGCGCACATGTGCAGCGCCGGATCGTCCGGCAGGGTCGCCGCGGTCTTGATCCAGACGTGAATGCGGCCGTCGTCGATCTTCTGGCCGAAATAACGGCCGAGCTCGACCGGGCGCAGCTCGATCGGGCGATCGGATTCATAGTAGCGGCGGATGAAGTCGGGCATCTCCCGGAACATGGGCTGCTTCGCCACCTCCTCCGCCGTAAGTTTTTCCGGAGGCGGCACGTCAGGCATCCTGTCCTGATGGTCGAACGCACTCTCTTCCTCGGCATGGAAGGAGACCATGATCGAAAAGATCGCGTTGCCGTGCTGGATCGCCGTGACGCGGCGTGTCGAGTAGCTCTTGCCGTCGCGCAGGCGCTCGACCTGGTAGATGATCGGGATCTGCGGATCGCCCGGCAGGACGAAATAGCAATGCAGTGAATGCGGCAGCCGGCCCTCGACCGTGCGGCAGGCTGCAACCATCGCCTGCCCGATCACCTGGCCTCCAAAGACCCGCTGCCAGCTCGTCTTAGGGCTGTTGCCGCGGAACAGGTTCACCTCGAGCTGCTCGAGGTCGAGGATCGAAATCAGGTCGATCAGGCTTTTGGACATGATGGTGCTTTCGCATTGTCGTCATTCCGAAGCGATGCAGAGCATCGAACCCGGAATCGAGAGCCGATAACCTCCGGATTCCGGGTTCGCGCTTTGCGCCCCGGAATGACAGGAAGGAGCGCCCTTGTTTCACCGCACTGTTTCGCCCACCTCAAGTCTGCTAGCAAGACCAGGATTTGGCCGGGAATTTGGGTATGTCGGTACAGGGTAGCATTGTCATTGGTGGCGGCGCGTTTGCAGGGCTTGCGCTGGCGCTGGCGCTGCGCCAGGGGCTCGGGCCCGAGATTCCCGTCATCGTCGCCGATCCCGCGCTCGGCATGCGCCCGAG
>NZ_JALBHA010000782.1:0-1974 GCF_023006445.1 Bradyrhizobium sp. SHOUNA76 | reverse complement strand
GGGATTGCCTTGCGGCAGCACGAGACCCTGCTCGCGGCGCACGAACGCCACCAGCACCGCATCATGCAGGTCGGGAGCTGCGCGCAGCGCTTCGACACTGGCATCGCCGGCGAGATCGTCGGAAGCATCCAGGCCGTGGAAGTGCACCGCCGCCGCCATCACCTCGTTGCGCTGCAGGCGCTCGAGCCCGCGCATGCTGCCCTCGCTCATCGATCCCAGGCCGGATCCGGACTCGCGCAGGCTCCAATCCAGCAGTTCGTCCTGGCTGCCGCCCACGACCGGCGGCGGCTCCGCGATCAGCATGCCGGCCGGACGCGCAAGGCCCGACAGCACCCAGAGATCGAGTTCGTGCCGTGGGAAGAGCCACTTCCCGGTCACCTTGGTGCAGGGGATCGCGCCGGTGGTGACGAGTTCGTAAAGTTTGCGTTCGCCGAGCCGAAGGTAATCGGCGGCTTCGCTGGTCGTCAGGAATTCCATCCTGCATTCCTATGCAAATTCTTGCTTCTTTTTGACGTCTAACGCAGGTGCAATTCTGCATTTCAATTTGTGTCCCCGGGAACCATGCCTGATGATCTCGCTGCTTTGCAACACATCCGCGCGCGCGATGTCTGCTTTGGTGAACGATCTCAAAGCGTGCGTGCTTGCCGAAATTTCCCGACTGCGGAGCGCAAGGCAGCAGATGCGTCACGAGTGCGGCGCAATCGCTCGCCATCATGACTACGTCTTATTCAATGGGAACCCGATCATGGCCGTCCGCCGCCTCTCCGTTGCATTCGCGCTCTTCTGCGGCCTCGCCGCGGGCGTTGCGGCGTCATCCGCGGAGGACCGCGCGATCGTGCTGGCCTCGACCACATCGACGCAGGATTCCGGCCTGCTCGACTATCTGCTGCCGATCTTCCAGGACAAGACCGGCATCGAGGTGACCGTGATCGCGCGGCGTGCCGATGAGGTGCTCAACGGGCCGCGACGGGGCGAGGCCGACGTCGTGCTGATGCACGCGCGGCCGCAGGAGGAGAAATTCGTCGCCGACGGGTTTGGCGTGAAGCGCTTCAACGTGATGTACAACGACTATGTGCTGATCGGGCCGAAGAGCGATCCGGCAGCCGTGAAGGGCAAGGATATCGTGACGGCGCTGAAGGCGATCGAAGCCAAAGGCGCGCCGTTCGTGACGCGCGGCGATCGGTCGGGCACCCACGCCGCGGAGCTCGCGCTATGGATCGTCGCCGGCATCGACATCGGCGCTGCCAAGGGCGCCTGGTATCGCGAGGTCGGGCAGGGCATGACCTCGGCCCTCGACGCCGCGCGCGCCGCGAATGCCTATGTGCTGTCGGACCGCGGCAGCTGGATCTCGTTCAGGGATCGCGGCGATCTCGACATCGTCGTCGAAGGCGACCGGCGGCTGCTCAATCAGTACGGCGTGATGCTGGTGAACCCAGAGAAGTTTCCGAACGTGAAGAAGGATCTCGCGCAGACCTTCATCGACTGGCTGACCTCGCCGGAGGGGCAGACGGCGATCGCCGGCTACAAGGTCGACGGGCAGCAGCTGTTCTTCCCGAATTCGGACCGGTCGGGCGGTTGAGGCCAGCATCGCCGGCGGTTGCCAAAGCGGGCGATGCATGGTCCACCATGGCGCATGACCCAGCGCCTGCCGCCCTCGCTCACGCCGCTCGAGATCGCGCTCGCCGCGTTGCTGAACGGGCTCGAGCCGGTTGCACCGGTGGAGTTGCCACTGACCGACGCGGCCGGTTGCATCGCTGTGGGCACTCCGCTGCTTGCGGCCCATCCGCCGCACGACATTGCCGCCGCGGACGGCTGGGCCGTCTCCGCCAACGATCTCGTCGGCGCGTCCTCGTATTCGCCGCTGCCTCTGGCAAAAGTGCCGCATTGGGTCGAGGCCGGCGACGCGATGCCGGCGGGATGCGACTGTGTGCTCGACGCCGACGCCGTGGAGGTGGCAGGGCCGCTCGCGCAGGT
>NZ_JALBHA010000781.1:0-1978 GCF_023006445.1 Bradyrhizobium sp. SHOUNA76 | reverse complement strand
TCTCGGTGACCTTCTTGGCGTCGCCGAGCAGCATCATGGTGTTGTCGCGATAGAACAGCGGGTTATCGATGCCGGCATAACCGGACGCCAGAGAGCGCTTGATGAACATCACGGTGCCGGCCTTCCAGACCTGAAGCACGGGCATGCCGTAGATCGGCGAGGTCTTGTCCTCTTCGGCCGCCGGGTTGGTGACGTCATTGGCGCCGATCACGAAGGCGATGTCGGCCTGCGCGAATTCGGAGTTGATGTCCTCGAGCTCGAACACCTCGTCATAGGGCACGTTGGCTTCGGCCAGCAGCACGTTCATGTGGCCGGGCATGCGGCCCGCCACCGGGTGAATGGCGTATTTCACCTCGACGCCTTCCTTCTTCAGGATGTCGCCCATCTCGCGCAGCGCATGCTGGGCCTGCGCCACCGCCATGCCGTAGCCGGGCACGATGATGACCTTCTGCGCGTTCTTCATGATGAAGGCCGCATCGTCGGCCGAGCCGAGCTTGGCCGGCTTCTGCTCGCCCGTGCCGCCGCCGGCCGCCGCGGTCTCGCCGCCGAAGCCGCCGAGGATGACCGAGATGAAGGACCGGTTCATCGCGTGGCACATGATGTAGGACAGGATCGCGCCGGAGGAGCCGACCAGCGCGCCGGTGATGATCAGCGCGGAATTGCCGAGCGTGAAGCCGATGCCCGCGGCGGCCCAGCCGGAGTAGGAGTTCAGCATCGAGATCACGACCGGCATGTCGGCGCCGCCGATCGGGATGATCATGAGCACGCCGAGCGCCAGCGCCAGGATGGTGATCATCCAGAAGTCTAACGCGCCGCCGGTGAGGACGAGCCGGACGATGAAGAACACCAGCGCCAATGCGAGCGCGATGTTGATGATGTGGCGGGCAGGCAGGATGATCGGCGCACCGCTCATCCGCGCGGACAGCTTCAGGAACGCGATCACCGAGCCGGTGAAGGTCAGCGCGCCGATGGCGACGCCGAGCGACATCTCGATCAGGCTCTGCGGATGGATGTTGCCGGGGGTGCCGATGTCGAAGGCCTCGGGCGCGTAGAACGCGCCGGCGGCGACCAGCACCGCGGCCATGCCGACCAGCGAGTGGAAGGCGGCGACCAGTTCCGGCATCGAGGTCATCGGCACGCGGCGGGCGATGACCGCACCGATCGTGGCACCGATCGCGATGCCGACGATGACGAGCACCCAGGCAAGACCGTCTGCCGGCGGATGGTTGGCCAGCGTGGTGGCGACCGCGATCGCCATGCCGATCATGCCGAACAGATTGCCCTGGCGCGACGAAGCCGGGCTCGACAGCCCGCGCAGCGACAGGATGAACAGCACTCCCGCCACGAGATACAAAAATGCAGAGAGGTTGGCGCTCATCTCAGGTCCCCATTGATCCCTTCAGCCCGAGGTGGCCGCTTACTTCGACTTCTTCTTGTACATCGCCAGCATGCGCTGGGTGACAAGGAAGCCGCCAAAAATGTTCACGCAGGCGAAAATGAGCGCGACGAAGCCGAAGGCGCGTGCCCAGCCCGAGCCGCTCGAGACATTCGCGACGCCGCCGGCAAGCAGCGCGCCGACCACGATCACCGAGGAGATCGCGTTGGTCACGCTCATCAGCGGCGTGTGCAGCGCCGGCGTCACCGACCACACCACGAAATAACCGACGAAAACGGCGAGGACGAAAATCGACAGCCGGAAGATGAAGGGGTCGACGACCTGTGCAGCATGCTCCATGGCGATCTCTCCTTACGCCTTCGGCTGGAAGTTCGGGTGGATGACGGCGCCGTCCTTGGTCAGGGCGGTGGCCTTGACGAGCTCATCGTCCCAGTTCACGGCGAGCTTCTTCTCCGTCTTGTCGACCATGGTCTCGATGAAGGAGAACAGATTGCGTGCGTAGAGGCTGGAGGCCGAGGCCGCGACGCGGCCGGCGACGTTGGTGTAGCCGACGATCTTGATGCCATCGAGGTCGACGACCTC
>NZ_JALBHA010000780.1:0-2003 GCF_023006445.1 Bradyrhizobium sp. SHOUNA76 | reverse complement strand
CGGCTTGGCCGCGACCGTCGCGGTGGTCTCGACGTCATCCCTGGCGGCGAGCTTCGCCGGTGCCGGCAATTGGTCGGCGGCACGGGCGGCAACTGTCTTGGGAGCGGCCTGATCGGCGCGCGAGGAATAATAAAACCAACCGCCGGCGGCAATCACGACCGCCGCAACTACACTGGCCAGCATCAGGCCCAACGCATTACGCATCGCCATTCTTTCCAATTACGCAACCAACACGGCGGAATTTCCCGCGCGACGAGCCATTAATGCGAAGTAACAGTTAACGTGACACCAACACGACGGCGGTTGTGGAGGATTTTCAGGGAGGTGCGCCAAAGTGACCAAGGTCACAGTCGGGGTGCGGCCCGTGACCATCATCACAGTGGAAACTGTTTTGCTGGAGCATCGTAGTTCCCATCAACAACGGGCGCCGTTGCGACGGCGCCAATGGGAGCTTCAAATGACCACGTCTCTGAACACCAAGTCCTTCTCTGCCAGTATCCGCGACTTCAGCCTGGCTCTGGGCTTTGCCGCCATCGTCTCGATTGCTTCGACGAGCGCGAGCTTCGCCTTCTCGGCCGAGGCGCAGCAGATGTGCACCGGCGACGCCTTCCGCCTGTGCTCGTCGGAAATCCCCAACATCCCGAAGATCACGGCGTGCATGATGAAGCATCGCTCGGATCTGAGCGCCGGCTGCCGCGCGGTGATGGACAAGGATCTGGCCAAGGGCGCGTCGCGCAAGGTCGCTGACGCCCAGAACAGTCAATAAGAGCGCGCGCGCAACAACGATTGTCGCGCCGGTCAGCTCCCTTCGCGATGTGCCCCGGCGTCAAGCCGGGGCCACGCGGCGGCACTCTCGCGCTCGGCAAATAAAGCCGTTGCAGCCCCGGGATCGTCGCACTAGCTTCCCCGCATATCTTTCCGGGTAAGAGGCATTACGCGATGACCAGATTCCTTTTCATCATTCCTTTGCTCCTCTGCGCCTCAGTCGCAACAGCGCAGCAGCAGCCCGGCCACGACGCTTGTGCGCGCGATGTCAGCCGCTTCTGCCGCGCCGTGATGAACAATGGTGACGGCGCCGTGCTCGCCTGCCTGAAGCAGAACCGTGCGAAGCTGAGCAAAGGCTGCGACAAGGTGCTGACCGAGCACGGGCAGTAGATAGCTCTCGTCGCCCGGATGGAGCGAAGCGTAATCCGGGGCAATCCTACCGCGGACAGAATCCCGGATTGCGCTTCGCTCCATCCCGGCTACGGGTTCACAAGCCTACGTGCTGCTTCCCGCCGCGGTCGCGACCACCGGCAGCACCTCTTCGTTGGCGCGGTCTGGCGTCTCTTCCTTCCAGCGTACCGAGCCGAACGGACGCTCCAGCATGCGGCGGATCCGCACCGGCTCAGGGCCGATGTGGAAGGCGATCGCCTCCTGGTGCAGCGCGCGTTCGGACTGGGTCGAGCGGTTGCGCTGGCGTAAGTAATCGAACCAGGTCGGGCAGTGATAGCGCTCGGTCCACAATTCAGGATCGGCGATGTCGCGAGCGATCGACCAGCCATAGGCGCCGTTGCGCTGCCGGGAGAGCTGCACGTCCTGCATCACGTTGTGGAACGCGCGCGCGTTCTCCTGCGCGACGCGATATTCGATTTCGACGACCAGGGGGCCGCTGCGTCCCGTCAGGGACAGCTTCACCTCGGGATCGGCCAGCACATCGGCATCCTCGTTGCGGGCACCGACGCGCGGCATCGTCAGCCAGATCCCGAGCAGCGGCGAGATCAGCATCAGGCCGGCGGCGGTCAGCAGTGCAACCTCGACACCGGCATAGTCGGTGAGATGGCCCCAGCCCCAGGCGCCGATCGCGATGCCCCCGGAAATCGAGGCCTGGAATGCCGCGAGCGAGCGGCCGGCGACCCAGCGCGGCGCCGAGAGCTGCACCCCGATATTGAACAGCGCAATCGCAGCCATCCACACCGCGCCTGCCAGCACCAGCGCGGTCGCGGTCAGCACCGGCTCCGTGC
>NZ_JALBHA010000077.1:0-17754 GCF_023006445.1 Bradyrhizobium sp. SHOUNA76 | reverse complement strand
CCTGTCGCGGCCGCGTCCTCGGCGCCGAAGGCGCCGCGCCAGCCGACGGCCCGGCCGGGCCACAACACGCCGATGCTAGTGCTTTACGGCTCCAATCTCGGCACCGCCGAGGAGCTGGCGACACGCATGGCCGATCTTGCCGAGATCAACGGCTTTGCGGTGCATCTCGGCCCGCTCGACGATTACGTCGGCAAGCTGCCGCAGGAGGGCGGCGTGCTGATCATCTGCGCCTCCTATAACGGTGCACCGCCTGACAATGCGACGCAGTTCGTGAAATGGCTCGGCGGCGATCTGCCGAAGGATGCCTTTGCCAATGTCCGCTATGCCGTGTTCGGCTGCGGCAATAGCGACTGGGCTGCGACCTATCAATCGGTGCCGCGCTTGATCGACGAACAATTGTCGGCGCACGGTGCGCGCGCGGTCTATCCGCGCGGCGAGGGCGATGCGCGTAGCGATCTCGACGGCCAGTTCCAGAAATGGTTCCCGGCTGCCGCCCAGGTCGCGACCAAGGAATTCGGCATCGACTGGAATTTCACCCGCACCGCGGAGGACGATCCGCTCTACGCGATCGAGCCGGTGGCAGTGACCGCCGTCAACACCATCGTGGCCCAGGGCGGCGCGGTGGCGATGAAGGTGCTGGTCAACGGCGAGCTTCAGAACAAGAACGGCCAAAATCCGTCGGAACGCTCGACGCGTCATATCGAGGTGCAGCTGCCGTCCAACGTCAGCTACCGCGTCGGCGATCACCTCAGCGTCGTCCCGCGCAACGATCCGACGCTGGTGGATTCGGTGGCTCGCCGCTTTGGTTTCCTGCCGGCCGACCAGATCAGGCTTCAGGTCGCCGAAGGGCGCCGCGCGCAATTGCCAGTCGGGGACGCCGTGTCGGTCGGCCGCCTGCTCAGCGAGTTCGTCGAGCTGCAGCAGGTCGCGACACGCAAGCAGATCCAGATCATGGCCGAGCACACCCGCTGCCCCGTCACCAAGCCGAAGCTGTTGGCCTTCGTCGGCGAGGAGGGCGAGCCACTCGAGCGCTATCGCAGCGAGATCCTGGCCAGGCGCAAATCGGTGTTCGATCTGCTGCTCGAATATCCGGCCTGCGAATTGCCGTTCCATGTCTATCTGGAAATGCTCTCGCTGCTGGCGCCACGCTATTACTCGATCTCGTCTTCGCCGTCGGTCGACCCGGCTCATTGCAGCATCACGGTCGGCGTGGTCGAGGGGCCGGCTGCGTCCGGACGCGGCACCTACAAGGGCATCTGCTCGAACTATCTCGCCAACCGGCGCACCGGTGATGCGATCTACGCCACCGTGCGCGAGACCAAGGCCGGCTTCCGGCTCCCGGACGATCCCTCGGTGCCGATCATCATGATCGGGCCCGGCACTGGCCTCGCGCCGTTCCGCGGCTTCCTCCAGGAACGCGCCGCGCGCAAGGCCAAGGGCGCGGCGCTCGGGCCATCCATGCTGTTCTTCGGCTGCCGCCATCCCGATCAGGATTTTCTCTACGCGGAGGAGCTGAAGGCGCTGGCGGCAAGCGGCATCACCGAGCTGTTCACGGCGTTCTCGCGCGCGGACGGACCGAAAACCTATGTGCAGCATGTCCTCGCCGCGCAGAAGGACAAGGTCTGGCCGCTGATCGAGCAGGGCGCGATCATCTATGTCTGCGGCGACGGCGGCAAGATGGAGCCCGACGTGAAGGCGGCGCTGGTCGCGATCCACAGCGAGAAGAGCGGCAGCGATGCGGCCGCCAGTGCGCGGTGGATCGAGGAGATGGGGACGAAGAACCGATACGTGCTCGATGTCTGGGCGGGTGGGTAGCGCAGATCGTATGGGGGGTTAGCAAAGCGTAACCCACCATACTTCAGCGAATGCGGAACGAAGATGGTGGGTTACGCCTTCGGCCAACCCACCCTACGGAATCGGATCGTGCTAAAGCACTCCCATGATTCCCTGGGAAAAACTTGACACCGCCAAAATCCCCGGCTCCGACGAAGAGCTCCGCCTGATGCGGCGGGGCAAGGAGTTTTCCATCAAGCTCGGCACCAACGAGCTGATGAACAACCGTCTGTCGGGCTCCGAAGCCGCGCTCGCAACGCTTGCGGCGAAGCAGATCGAGACGGTCGCAAAACCCGTCGTCCTGATCGGCGGCCTCGGCATGGGCTTTACGCTGCGTGCGGCGTTGGCCGTGCTCGGAAGCAAGGCGAAGATCATGGTCTCCGAGCTGGTGCCCGCGGTGGTCACTTGGGCGCGTGGACCGATGGCTGAGGTCTTCGGCAACAGCCTTGATGATGTCAGGGTGAGCATCCGGGAGACCGATGTCGCCGAAATCATCCGGGCGCAGCGGGCAACCTTCGATGCTATTCTCCTCGACGTCGACAACGGGCCGGAAGGGCTGACCCGAAAGAGCAATGACGCCCTTTACAATACGAGCGGGCTGCAGGCGGCGAAGACGGCGCTGCGGCCGGGCGGTGTGCTCGCTGTGTGGTCGTCGGGACCCGATCCCGCGTTCACGAAGCGTCTTGGCCGCGCCGGTTTCGACGTCAAAGAGGTCAACGTCCGCGCCACCGGAAGGGGCGGCGGCGCGCGCCACGTGATCTGGATCGCGCGGAAGAGCTAGGCGGCCTGCGCCGCAGCGCCATGCGCGTGCTTGTCGATGGCGCCGATGATCTCTGGCCAGAACAGCATCGGCAGCGCGTGGCCCATGCCTTCGATCATCAGGAGCTTGGCGCCAGGAATTGACTCCGCTGTGTCCTTGCCACCCTCGAGACGGACCAGGGGATCGACGGTTCCATGGATCACCAGCGTCGGCGTCTTGACGCCATGCAGCCGGTCCTTGCGGTTGCCCGATGCAAGTACGGCGCGGAGCTGGCGGCCGACGCCGGCCGGATTGAGCCCGCGCGCGAACACCCGTTCGGCACGGCTGGGGTCGAGCGCTTCTTCTTCGGGAAAGGACCCGGCGCGCAAGATCTTCCAGGTCTGGCCGTAGCGGACGATGAACTCCTCCTTGCTGCGTGGCGGCGGCGCCATCAGCATTGCGGCGGCCTCGCGCGTCGGCGGCGGCACGCGCGGATTGCCTGTCGTCGACATGATCGATGTCAGCGAGCGCACGCGCTCGGGAAACGACAGCGTCACCTCCTGCGCGATCATGCCGCCCATGGACGCCCCGACCAGATGCGCCGACTTGATGCCGAGCGCGTCCATCAGCCCGACTGTGTCCTTGGCCATGTCGATGAGTTTGTAGGTTGCGGCGACGGGAATTCTGAGGAAGCGCAGCTTCAGCAGCTCGAGCGGCGTCAACCGCTTGCCGCCCGTCAGATGGCTCGACTTTCCGATGTCGCGATTGTCGAAGCGGATCACGCGGAAGCCGCGCGCGGCAAGCTGCTCGCAGAACGCATCGTCCCAGTGGATCATCTGCGCCCCGAGACCCATGATCAGCAGCAGCGGCTCGGCATTGTCGTTGCCAAAGATCTCGTAGCAGATGTCGATGCCATTGGCGCGGACGGTCTGGGGCGGCTGATGGGTGGTCACGGGCGCGGTCCCTCCTGCTGATCGATGCTGTATCGCACGGTTTCCCGCCACAAAGAAGCGGCGTGCCAAGCAGCAGGTGCGCTTGCCGGTTGACCGGCACCGCGCAACGGTGTGGTATGGCAAAAAGAAGGGCATCGCAGCTCTCGATTTCAGGAGGACGCCGATGACCGACAAGATCAATGACCCCGTCGCTGTGTGGCAGAAGATGGTTGGCGAGATGGAGAAGGGGTTCAACTCTTTCGCCAACCAGGCCATGTCGTCGCCGGAATTTTCACAGGCGATGAACCGTGCGGGCGGAGTTGCTGCAGGTGCTCAGAAGCAGCTCGGCGAGCTCGTGGAGAAATACCTCGTCACCATGAACCTGCCCAGCCGGGAGCAGGTCACAGGCCTTGCGGAACGGCTCCAGTCGATCGAAGCCCAGATCGGCGAGATGAAGTCGATGCTGAGCCAGATGGCGGCAAGTTCGGGGATATCGCAAGGCTTCGACAGCGCGCCGCGGCCGCCACGGACGAAACGTCCGCCCTCCGAAGGCGGAGAGCAGACATGAACGCGCCGACGGGACTTGATTTCGCATCTATCCCGGAACGCATCCAGAGCGAGGTGCAGCGCGCGATCCAGCGAAGCATCAAGGGTGTCGAGTATTTTTCGAGTTCCGGCCCGACGCTCGGCTCGACGCCGAAGGACGTGCTGCATTCGCGCGGCACAATGAGCCTTTATCACTACCGGCCGATGTCGGACGAGATCTACCGCGTGCCGGTGCTGATCGTGATGGCCACCACCAACCGCGGCTACATTCTCGACCTCGTTCCCGGGCAGAGTTTCATCGAATTCCTGCTCAAGCGGGGTTACGATGTCTACATGCTCGACTGGAGCGCGCCGCGGCCGGAGGAGAAGAGTCTGCGGATGGAGGACTATGTCCTCGACTTCATTCCAGACTGCGTCCGCCGGGTGCAGCAGGATTCCGGCGAGCAGGACGTTTCCGTCATCGGCTATTGTTTCGGCGGCGTGCTGTCGCTGCTGTACGGCTCGATCCACAAGGATGGGCCGATGAAGAATTTGATCTGCTTCACCACGCCGATCGACTTCCGCGAGATGAAGCTGTTCTCGAATTTCTCCGACCGTCGCTATTTCGATGTCGACCGCCTCGTCGACAGCATCGGCAATGTGCCGCCTGAGATGATCCTGTCCTCGTTCGAGATGCTGCGCCCGGCCTCGCGCACGGTGAGCCAGATCCAGCTCTGGGAAAACATCTGGAACGACGAGTTCGTCAAGTCGTACCGCATGTTCGACCGCTGGGCGACCGACACGCTGCCATTGGCCGGCGAATATTTCCGCGCCATCACCAAGGACCTGATGTGGGATAACAAGCTGTTCAACGACACCATGTCGGTCGGCGGTCGCGCCGCCAAGCTGGAAGACATCAAGGTGCCGATCCTGCATGCGGTCGCCGAGCACGATCACATCGTGCCGTATGACGCCGCAAAGCACCTGATTGCGAAGATTGGATCTGCGGACAAGGAAGAGGTGATGCTGAAAGGCGGTCACGTCTCGCTCGTCGCGGGCGCCAACGCCGTGAAGCGGCTTTGGCCAAAACTGGATTCCTGGCTGGGAAAGAGATCGACATGAGCGAACAGCGTTCCTATCCGCGTCAGGTCAAGACCGACGCCGGCGATATCGAGATCCGCCTGATGTCGCCCGCGGATGAGGCGGCGGTGCTCGCCTTCGGCAAGGGCCTGCCGACCCACGACCTGTTGTTTCTGCCGCGCAACATCAGCGAGCCGAAGGTGCTGTCGGCCTGGGTCAAGGAGATCGAGCGCGGCGCGATCACAAGCCTGCTTGCGGTCAGGGACGGCAAGGTCGTCGGATGCGGCACGCTGGTGCGCGATCCTCACTCCTGGTCGCCCCATGTCGGCGAGATCCGCATGGTGGTCTCGCTCGACGTGCGCGGGAAGGGGGTGGGGCGGGCGCTGTCGCAGGAGACCTTTGCCCTCGCGCTTGGCGCCGGCCTGGAAAAACTCTCGGTTCAGATGACCGTCGACCAGCAGGCCGCGATCGCGGTGTTCGAGAGCCTCGGCTTCAAGGCTGAAGCGCTGCTGCGGGACCACGTCCGGGACGTCGATGGCAAGACCCACGACATCGTCGTGCTCGGGCACAACATCGCGCAGGTCCAGGCCCAGATGGAGGCCTACGGGCTGCCGGACGCGGTGCAGCACTAGCCAGCTCGCCGCCCGGGAACCCGGTCTGGCCAGGGAGGCACCAGATTGCCTCCTGTTAAGGCTGTTCACGATTTCGTGATATCGCACCGCAACAAGAATATTGCATCGCACAATTAACTATGCCATATAGATCGGGCCCCGGGCCAATGCGGACGGGGTGAGCCCATAGCTCAGAGCAACGAGGATGGAGAGAACCCCAATGACCACCGAAACCAACACCGCTTTCGAAGGCTTCAAGGACGCATTCAAGAACATCCAGAACCTGGAAGTTCCCGAGGCCGCCCGCGAGTTCGTGAAGAAGTCCGCCAACACCGCCAAGGACCGCGCTGCCGAGGTTTTCGCAGGCTCCGAGCGCGTGACCGCCGCCGTCGAGAACGCGGTGACCGAGTCCGTCACTGAGGCCGGCAAGATCAGCCGCAATATCCAGCAGGCGATCTATGACGACGCCCAGGCGTTCTTCGCCGGTATCGACAAGCTCGCCTCCGCCAAGTCGGTCAGCGAAGCCGTCGAGATCCAGTCGGGCTTGCTCCGCGCCCGCGGCGAAGTGTTCGTCTCGCGTGCCAAGGCGACCGCCGACTATTTCGGCAAGCTCGCCGCCAACGGCGCGAAGTCCGCTCAGGACAATTTTGCCAAGGTCTACAACAAGACTGCCTGATCTGGCGCCCTGAGTAAAAACTGAAATTTGAGGCCCGCTTCGGCGGGCCTTTTGTTTGTCTCCTGCGTTCCCCGGATGCGGTGCAGCGCGCCGCTCTTGCGGCGTGGTGCACTGCTGATCCGGGGTCCATCTTGCCTTGGACGCTTCCTGGGTCCCGGCTCTGCGGTGCATCGGTGTACGCTGCACCGCGTCCGGGACACGCCGAGATTGACGCGCTAAGTATCCGCCATGAACGCCCCCGCCACCTTTTCCTTCGATTCCCCCGGCGATGCCGAACGCGCGGCGGAGCTTCGCCGCGTCAAGGCGCTTGCGACGCTGGTGCTGGCTTCGACGCTGGCGCTGTTCGTCGTCGCGAAATGGCTGCTGCCTGTGCATCCCGTGTTCGGCTTCATAGCCGCCTTCGCGGAAGCTGCGACCATCGGCGGGCTTGCCGACTGGTATGCGGTGGTCGCGCTGTTCAAGCGGCCGCTCGGCCTGCCGATCCCGCATACCGCGATCATTCAGAGCAATCAGGCCCGTATCGCCGACAAGCTCGGCGAGTTCATCCAGGTGCATTTCCTCGAGGCCGGTCCCGTCGAGGCCAAGCTGCAGGAGATCGATTTCGGCTCCTTCGTTGCCGACTGGTTGCGCGATCGCAAGCGCAGCGACGATCTTGCGCGCTTCGCGCTGCGCCTGCTGCCGGAGGCTGTCTCCGCAACCGAGACCTCCGGCCTGATGACTTTCATCATCCGCCGCATGTCCTCGCAGCTCCAGGCGATCGACCTTGCGCCGCTCGCCGCCGGTACGCTGCGCGGCTTCGTCGCGGAGGGACGGCACCAGATCCTCTTCGACGATCTCCTGCGCGTGATGCACGAGACGCTGAACCAGCAAGAGACGATGGGGATGATCCGCGAGAAGGTGCGTGCGGAGTTGCCGACCTTGCTCAGGCTTTATCGCGCCGACAAGTTTCTGGTGAACAAGATCGTGGCGTCCGCCACAGCGTTCTTCAATGAGGTGCGCAGCGATCCCAAGCATCCGTTCCGCGGCGAGTTCGATCGCATGGTACTGAGCTTCGTCGACCGGCTCGGCAGCGATCGGGCCTATATCGACCGCATCGACGGATTGAAGCGCGATCTGTTGGCGCGGCCCGAGCTTGCCGATCTCGCCCGCACGGTGTGGGCCAATACGCGTTCTTTCATCGAGCGCAGCGCGAGCGGTGAGACGCAGGTGCTGCAGCATCATCTCGCCGGCATGTTCGTCGCGGCGGGCGAAGCGCTGGCCGGCGATGCCGAACTGCGCGGCGAGATCAACAAGGGCTTTGTCGCGGTGCTGCGCAGCTTCGTCGCCGACCAGAAGAGCGGCGTCTCGATCTTCATCTCCGACCAGGTCAAGGCGTGGGACATGGCGCAGCTGATTTCCCTGATAGAAATCAACATCGGGCGCGACCTGCAATACATCCGCTTCAACGGTTCGCTGATCGGCGGCCTCGCCGGGCTCGCGCTGTACTCCGTAGAATTCCTGCTCCGATTGCTGTGACTTTTGCGTCACGGCCGCTGGCATTAACGCGCGGGCCTATTGTGGCCTCGCGTCTCACCCGCTTGAATGTCGGGAACCGGCCGTCTAGCTGATTCATGTTGCGCTGCGGAACGATCAAGACGCCGGAGCATTGGAATTCATGCCCATTTGCCGGCATCGCGGCCGGCGGCCTTTCAGGAATTCTTCCCAGGGGAAACATTGATGACCGCTACTGCCCAGACGCTGCGTCCGCCGTCCAGAACTCTGATGTTTCTGGAAGGGCGCGCGATCCATGAGTTCGGCGCATTCCTCGGCGCGCTGCCGCTGTTGAGCCTCGCGCCGCGCGGCGATGGGCATCCGGTGCTGGTGCTGCCGGGCCTCGTCGCCTCCGACGCGTCCACGCGCGCGCTGCGGGCGTTTCTGACCAACAAGGGCTATGCAGTGAGCGGCTGGCGCCAGGGCCGCAACTACGGCCTGCGCGAGGGCGTGCAGCATGCCATGGTCGATCTGGTCGAGGAGCTCAGCGACAAGTACGGCCGCAAGATCAGCCTGGTCGGCTGGAGCCTCGGCGGCCTCTATGCGCGCCAGCTCGCCAAGATGATGCCCGAGCGCGTGCGCCAGGTCATCACGCTCGGCAGCCCGTTTGCGGGCGACCCCCGTTCGACCAATGCCTGGCGTGTCTATGAATGGGCGAGCGGGCGGAAGTCCGACGAGGTCGATCCGCAGTTCGGCGGCGATCTCGCCGTCGCGCCGCCGATGCCGACCACCGCCATCTTCAGTCGCACCGACGGCGTCTGCGCCTGGCAGGGCTGCATGGAGAAGACGGGCGCACAGACCGAGAGCATCGAGGTCGAAAGCAGCCATTGCGGCATGGGCCATCATCCCGCCGTGGTTTATGCCGTGGCCGACCGGCTCGCGCAGAAGGAAGGCCAATGGCGCCCCTTCGACCGCAGCGGCTGGCGCAGCGTGGTCTATCCCGATCCGCATCGATAGTCGGGCCTGCATGGTTCTCCCGGCGATGCGAAGCATCGTCCGGAGACGCGCGGCCTAGCCGCGCTCCTCACCCAGGAGGATGAGAGCAAGTGAGGCCGCGCGGAAGCGATCAGACCTCATCCTGAGGAGGCGCGAAGCGCCGTCTCGAAGGATCGAGCCCGGCTCTAGTCGCTCCCGTCCATTGTCGCGCCCGCACCAAACGCGCTATGCCTCGCGCATGGCGCATCCGCTCTCCCGCATCATCGACCAGCTCAAGCGTGAACCGTCGCGCACCGGCTCCATCGTCATCACCGTGTTCGGCGATGCCATCGTGCCGCGCGGCGGCTCCGTGTGGTTGGGTACGCTGCTGGAATTCTTTGAAGGCCTGGACATCGACAGCGGCGTCGTCCGCACCGCGATGTCTCGTCTTGCCGCCGACGGCTGGCTGACGCGCGCGAAGGTCGGCCGCAACAGTTTTTATCGCTTGGCCGACAAGGGCCGACAGACATTCGAGGCTGCGACGCGCCATATCTACGATCCGCCGCCGTCCGATTGGACCGGGCGCTTCGAGCTGATCCTGATCGGCAATGGGGAGGACCGTGACGCCTCTCGCGAAGCGCTGCGCAACGCCGGGTTCGGCAGTCCGCTGCCCGGCGTGTGGGTCGCACCGTCAGGCGTGCCGGTGCCGGATGAAGCCTCGGGCGCGATCCGTCTCGAGGTCTCGGCGGAGGATGACAGCGGCCGCCGCCTGCTCAGCGCGAGCTGGCCGCTGGACCGCACCGCCGACGCTTATCTGAAATTCACGAAGACGTTCGAGCCGCTTCACGCGGCGATCGCGCGTGGCACGGATCTGTCCGAGGCCGACGCCTTCACCGCGCGTATCCTGCTGATCCACTATTACCGCCGCGTCGTGCTGCGCGATCCGCTGCTGCCGGAAAGCCTGCTGCCGGGGGATTGGCCGGGCAGGGCGGCACGGGAGCTCTGCGGCGAAATTTATCGCGCGTTGCTTGTCCCCTCCGAACAATGGCTTGATGGCCATGGAACCAGTGAGAAGGGGGCATTGCCGCCGGCGCGAAAACTTCTGGAACGGCGGTTCGGTACCTGATTTTTATGTTACAGAAATATCTTGCATAGAGTAATTCTTGTTATATATTGCCTCCCAATAAAACGGGAGGATGCGCATGTATACCCAGGCGCTGAACACGGCCGAGGCTGACGATCGCGGTCTTGAGGACGCGGCCAGGGCCGCGCAGTTCCAGGCCCGCATCGATGTCGAGGAGCGCATCGAGCCGAACGACTGGATGCCGGCGGCCTATCGCAAGACGCTGACCCGCCAGATCTCCCAGCACGCCCATTCTGAAATCGTCGGCATGCTGCCCGAAGGCAACTGGATCACGCGCGCGCCGACCCTGCGCCGCAAGGCCGCGCTGCTCGCCAAGGTGCAGGACGAGTGTGGCCACGGGCTCTATCTCTATGCCGCCGCCGAGACGCTCGGCACCTCGCGCGAGGAACTGGTCGATGCAATGCTCGCGGGCAAAGCCAAATATTCCTCGATCTTCAACTACCCGACGCTGACATGGGCCGACATCGGCACTATCGGCTGGTTGGTCGATGGTGCGGCGATCATGAACCAGATCCCGCTGTGCCGCTGCTCTTACGGCCCTTATGCGCGCGCGATGATCAGGGTCTGCAAGGAGGAGTCGTTCCATCAGCGTCAGGGCTACGAGATCATGCTGACGCTGTGCCGCGGCTCGGACGAGCAGAAGGCGATGGCGCAGGATGCGCTGAACAGATGGTGGTGGCCCGTGCTGATGATGTTCGGACCGCCCGATGCGACGAGCCAGCACAGCGATGCCTCGACGAAGTGGAAGATCAAGCGCTTCTCCAATGACGAGCTGCGCCAGAAATTCGTCGATGCCACCGTGCCGCAGGCGCAATATCTCGGCCTTACCATTCCCGATCCCGGCATGACGCAGGATGCGGAGGGGCACTGGCGCTACAACGAGATCGACTGGACCGAATTCAAGCAGGTGCTCGCGGGCAACGGGCCCTGCAATCGCGACCGCATGGCCGCGCGGCGCAAGGCACATGAAGAGGGCGCCTGGGTGCGCGAGGCGGCAGCCGCTTACGCGGCAAAGCGTGCGCAGCGCCAGACCGCTCAAGCCGCGGAATAGGGGGACCAGGATGACGACGCCGAACACGCCGCTGTGGGAAGTCTTCATTCGCAGCCGCAACGGGCTTGCGCACAAGCACGTGGGATCGCTGCATGCCAGCGATGCCACCATGGCACTGCAGGCCGCGCGCGACATCTACACCCGCCGTGGCGAGGGCCTGTCGATCTGGGTCGTGCCGTCGACCGCGATCACCGCGAGCGATCCCGCCGAGAAGGGCATGATGTTCGAGCCGGCGGAATCGAAGATCTACCGGCATCCGACGTTCTACGAGGTGCCGGAAGAAGTGGGGCACATGTGATGCCCATTGCCAACATCCAGGTCTCCGAAACGCCGCTGGTGCTCTACGCGTTGCGCCGCGCCGACGATGCGCTGATCCTCGGCCACAGGCTGTCGGAATGGTGCGGGCATGCGCCGATGCTGGAAGAGGATATGGCGCTCTCCAACATCGCGCTCGACCTGATCGGGCAGGCGCGCGAACTCTATACCTACGCTGCCAAGGCCGAAGGCGGGGATAACGACGAGGACAGGCTCGCCTACTTGCGCGACGTCAGGCAGTACCGCAACCTGCTGCTGGTCGAGCAGCCGAATGGCGACTTCGCCCAGACCCTGGTGCGACAGTTCTTCTATTCCGCGTTCGCCGACCTCTACTGGCGCGCGATGATGACCTCGCGCGACACGACGCTGGCGGCGATTGCCGCCAAGTCGGAGAAGGAGAGCGCCTATCATCTGCGCCACGCCTCGGAGTGGCTTATCCGGCTCGGCGATGGCACCGATGAGAGTCATGCCCGCGCGCAAGCCGCGATCGATCACCTCTGGGCCTTCACCGGTGAGATGTTTGCGGTCGATGACGGCGAGCGCGCGCTGATCCATGCCGGTATTGCGATCGATCCCGGCACCTTGCGTGGTCGCTGGTTGCAGACGCTCTCCGATGTCGCCAGTGAAGCCACGCTGGTCTTGCCGCAGAACAACTGGATGCAGCAGGGCGGCCGCGCGGGCCGCCACAGCGAACATCTCGGCCATCTGCTATCCGAGCTGCAATCGATGCAGCGCACCTTCCCGGGGCTGACATGGTGACGGCCGTCGATGACAATACCGCACTACGACAGCGCGCCTGGGACGCCGCCGCGAGCGTGGTCGATCCCGAGATTCCGGTGCTGAGTATCGCCGACCTCGGCGTGCTGCGCGACGTCGTTCTCGACGGCGATCATGTCGAGGTCGCGATCACCCCGACTTATTCCGGCTGTCCAGCAATGAACATGATCGCGCTGGAAATCGAGCTGGCGCTGGAACGCGCCGGTTTTCGTCATCCGAAGGTGCGTACAGTGCTGTCGCCGGCCTGGACCACCGATTGGATGAGCGAGGAGGGCCGCCAGAAGCTGCGCGCCTACGGCATCGCACCGCCGCAAGCCTCGAGCTCGCGCCGCGCGCTGTTCGGCGGGCAGGCCGTGGCGTGCCCGCAATGCGGCTCGGACAACACCGAGTTGCTCTCCGAATTCGGCTCGACGTCCTGCAAGGCGCTGTGGCGCTGCAAGGCCTGCCGCGAACCCTTCGATTACTTCAAGTGTCATTGATCATGTCAACAGCCGCACCGCGCTTCCATCGCCTGGCCGTCAGCGACCTTCGCCGCGAGGCGTCCGACGCCGTCTCGATGACCTTCGCCATCCCCGGCGAACTCGCCAGCGATTACGCCTTCACGCCCGGGCAGTATCTCACGCTTCGCACTATGTTGGACGGTGAAGAGGTGCGACGCTCGTATTCAATCTGCTCCGGCCCCGACGACGGCGAGATCCGTATCGCCGTGAAGAAGATCGACGGCGGTGCGTTTTCGAACTGGGCGGCCGATGAACTCAAATGCGGCGACGAACTCGACGTGATGACGCCGACCGGCCGCTTCGGCGTGGTCGCGCCGGCCGATACCGGGCGGATCCATGTCGGCTTTGCCGCAGGCTCCGGCATCACGCCGATCCTGTCGATCGTCAAGGGCACGCTCGCGCGCGAGCCGGGCAGCCGGTTCTTCCTGTTCTACGGTAACCGCGCGACCGACAACATCATGTTTCTCGAGGCGTTGGAGGAGCTGAAGGACCGCTTCATCGACCGGCTCTCCCTCTTCCACGTCATCTCCGGCGAAGAGCAGGACATCCCGATCCTGTATGGCCGGCTCGACGGCGACAAGGTGAGGGTGCTGCTGCGCTCGCTGGTGCCGGCGGCCAGCGTCGATCATGTCTACATTTGCGGACCCCTCGGCATGAGCGAGGACATCGAGACCACCTGCCGCGAGCTCGGCATCGCGGAAGACCGCATTCACGTCGAGCGCTTCGTCTCCGAATTCGGCGGCAAGCCGCGGCCGAAGAAGGTGGTCGCGCCCGACGCGCCGCCGAAGGCGATTGCCTCGCTGATCATCGACGGCAAGCGTCGTGAGGTGCCTGTTGCCGAGGACGAGGCGATCCTCGATGCCGCGCTGCGCGCCGGCGTCGATCTGCCGTTCGCCTGCAAGGGCGGCATGTGCTCGACCTGCCGCGCCAAGCTGGTCGAAGGTGAAGCGCCGATGGACATCAATTATTCGCTGGAACCCTGGGAGCTGAAGGCAGGCTTCGTCCTGACCTGCCAGGCCAAGCCATCGTCGGAGCGTGTCGTGGTCGATTATGACCATGTCTGAGCAGGCGCATCAGACGCCGGCGATGCAAATGCGTCGCATTATTTGACAGTTTTGGCCAACCAGCAGAACATCATGGGTAAACATTTCACCGGGAGAGGCGCGTGAACGTCAAAGCCGCTTTGTCGCCTGAGGATGTTGCCCGCGCCTGCGCCGACGCCATGTGGGCGGAGGACGATGCCTCCAAGGGTCTCGGCATGGAGATCGTCGAGATTGGTCCGGGCTTCGCAACGCTTGCAATGAATGTGCGACCAGACATGGTCAATGGCCAGCGCATCGCCCATGGCGGCTTCATCTTCACGCTCGCCGATTCCGCCTTCGCCTTTGCCTGCAACTCGCACAATGATCGTGTCGTTGCCGCGCAGGGACAGATCACCTTCATCAAGCCGGGCAAGCTTGGGGATCGCCTCGTTGCGAAGGCACGCGAGATCACACGCGGGGGCCGTTCCGGCATCTACGACGTGCGTGTCACCACGGGCGACACCGTCATCGCCGAATTCCGCGGGCACTCGCGTGTCATTCCCGGCACGTGGCTGCCGCAGCAGGACCAATAAGAGACCAATCAAGAAAAGAACAAGTCAATGTTGTGGGGAAGCGAGGATGGCTTTGACGAGGCTCGAGCAAGGCGGCAACGGCTATAGCGCCGAGATGGACGCGCATGAGCGCGCCTCGCGCGACGAGATCATGGCGCTGCAGAAGCAGCGGTTGTCATGGTCGTTGAAGCACGCCTATGACAACGTCGCGCATTATCGCAAGGCCTTCGACGGGGCCGGCGTGCATCCGTCCGACTTTCGCGAGCTCTCCGATCTTTCAAAGTTTCCGTTCACGGTGAAGACGGACCTTCGCGACAACTATCCCTTCAACATGTTCGCCGTGCCGCGTGAAAAGCTGGTGCGCGTGCATGCCTCCTCCGGCACGACCGGCAAGCCGATCGTTGTGGGCTATACGCAAAGAGACATCGACACCTGGTCCGACGTGATGGCCCGCTCGATCCGCGCCGCCGGCGGCCGCACCGGGATGATCATCCACAATGCCTATGGCTACGGCCTCTTCACCGGTGGCCTCGGTGTCCACTACGGCGCCGAGAAGCTCGGCTGCACCGTGGTGCCGATCTCCGGCGGCATGACCGAGCGGCAGGTGCAGCTCATCAACGACTTCCGGCCTGATATCATCACGGTGACGCCGAGCTACATGCTGGCGATCCTCGACGAGTTCAAGCGCCAGAAGCTCGATCCGCGCCAGTGCTCGCTCAAGGTCGGCATCTTCGGGGCCGAGCCCTGGACCAATGCGATGCGTGGCGAGATCGAGGACGCCTTCGATATGGATGCGACCGACATCTACGGCCTCTCCGAGGTGATCGGCCCCGGCGTCGCGCAGGAATGCATCGAGACCAAGGACGGCCTGCATATCTGGGAGGACCATTTCTATCCCGAGGTAATCGACCCCGAGACCGGCGCGGTGCTGCCGGATGGCGAGAAGGGCGAGTTGGTTTTCACCTCACTCACCAAGGAAGCCTTTCCGGTGATCCGCTATCGCACCCGCGACCTGACGCGGCTGCTGCCGGGCACGGCGCGGCCGGGCATGCGTCGCATGGAGAAGGTCACGGGCCGCTCGGACGACATGATCATCCTGCGCGGCGTCAACCTGTTCCCGACCCAGATCGAGGAGGTGCTGCTCGCGACCGATTGGTGCGGCGGCCACTTCATCCTGGAATTGACCCGCGAAGGCCGCATGGACGAGCTGACCATCATCGCCGAAGCGAGGCCGGAGAGCTGGGACGGCCGGGGGCTCATCGATCACGCCGATCGAATCTCGACCCACATCAAGAACACCATCGGCATCAGCTCCAGGGTGCAGGTTGTCGCGCCAGCCACGCTGGAACGCTCGCTGGGCAAGGCCAAACGCCTCTACGACAAGCGGCCCAAAGACTGACTTGACGGATTGACTTGCCCCCCGCCAGAGGCGACAAGGCCGCGAGAAATCCCGGGTCTTTTTATGTCGCCAGCCGATACCAAGACGGTCGAAGCGCGCTGCGTGCGCCTGAACTCCAAGGCCGAAAACGCCGCTGCGCTCTCGCCGGTGATTGAGCCTCAGAGGCTCACGCGCGGTCCGGACGATCTCCTGATCGAAGTGAGGGCTGCCGCCGTCAACCCGTCCGACGTCAAGGCCGCGACCGGATTGATGCCCTATGCCGTATTCCCGCGCACCCCCGGCCGTGATTATTCCGGCGTGGTCATCGACGGGCCGGCCAGCATGGTCGGCCGCGAGGTGTTCGGCTCCTCGGGCGATCTCGGCATCCGCCGCGACGGCTCCCATGCCAGCCATCTCGTGGTCGAGGCCGATGCCGTGGTGGAGAAGCCGAAGGCGGTGTCGTGGGAGGAGGCCGCCGGCATCGGCGTGCCCTTCGTCACTGCGATGGAGGGCTTTCGCCGCGCCGGCGTACCTAAGAGCGGCGAGACCGTGCTGGTGTTCGGTGTCAACGGCAAGGTCGGCCAGGCTGCCGTGCAGATCGCGACGTGGCAGGGCGCACGCGTCATCGGAGTTGTCCGTAAGGCGGAAGCTTACGAAGGCCACGCCAACGCGCCGATCGAGGTGATCGACGCCTCCGCGACGGACGTTGCCGCGCACGTGCGCGAATTGACCGGGGGCAAGGGCGCCGACATTGTCTTCAATACGGTCGGCGATCCCTATTTCCAGGCGGCGCACAAGTCGCTCGCATTGCGTGGTCGCCAGATCCTGATCGCCGCGATCGACCGCATCGTGCAGTTCAACATTCTCGAATTCTACCGCGGCCAGCACACCTATGTCGGCATCGACACGCTGGGCCTGTCCTCGGCTGCAACTGGCGCGGTGCTCCGTGATCTCGGCCCTGGCTTTGCAAGCGGCCAGCTGAAACCGTTCCCGATCAAGGCGAGCGCCGTCTATCCGCTGGAGCGCGCCAAGGAGGCGTACGTCGCCGTCGCCGGCTCTTCGCGCGACCGGGTGATCCTGAAGCCGTAACACACCGTCATTGGAGCGTAGCGAAGCAATCTAGAAATGCATCCGCGGAAACAGACTGGATTGCTTCGCTGCGCTCGCAATGACGGACGACGTCGAGAGATCTGAGAACAATCGATGGAATCTGCCCTTCTCGTCATCCTCGCTGGCCTCGCCATCGGTCTCATCTACGGCGCTGTCGGCCTGCTCAGCGGCTTCTGCCTGATGAGCAGCATGCGCGGCTGGCTGACTGAGGGGGACGGGCGGCTGGTGCGGACCTATGCTCTGGCGATCGCGGTTGCGATCGCTGCAAGCCAATTCCTCGCCGGCCGTGGCATGGTCGATCTCGGCAAGACGATCTACCTGCAACAGACTTTCTCGGTGCCGGTGCTGTTCCTCGGCGGCCTGCTGTTCGGTTACGGCATGGTGCTGTCGAACGGCTGCGGCTCGCGCGCGCTGGTGCTGCTCGGCCGCGGCAACCTCCGCTCCTTCGTCGTCGTGATCGTGCTCGCCATCGCCGCGCAGATGACGCTCAAGGGCCTGATCGCGCCGGCGCGCATCGCGCTGGTTCAGTCCTCGCAAACCACCGTCGGCGCCAATTCGCTGCCGTCATTGCTGGCGACGTTCGGTCTCGCCGAACCTCTCTCTCGCGCGCTGGCTGCGGCCGTCATCGTCGGCGCGCTGGTCCTGTTTGCCCTGGCGCATCCGGGGTTCCGCCGTTCGCCGGGCCAGATTGCAGCAGGCGTCATCGTCGGTCTCCTGGTTGCCGCCGGCTGGTTCGTCACCGGCCATCTCGGCGCTGACGACTTCAATCCCGTCGCGGTGACCTCGCTCACCTTCATCGCGCCGATCGCCGATGCGCTGCAATACGCGATGCTCTCGACCGGCCTGACGCTGAACTTCGGTATTGCGACCGTGGCCGGCGTTTTCGCCGGCAGCCTCGCGACGGCGCTGGCCACGGGCCGCTTCAAGCTTGAAGGCTATTCGTCACCGCGCCACATGCTGCGCTCGGGCAGCGGCGCCGCGCTGATGGGCATCGGCGGCGTGATGGCGTTCGGCTGTTCGATCGGGCAGGGGCTCACGGGCGTG
>NZ_JALBHA010000779.1:0-2020 GCF_023006445.1 Bradyrhizobium sp. SHOUNA76 | reverse complement strand
CGGCGTCTCGTCGACGTCGGCCGGCCGGAGCGCGTCCGGCTCGATGCCGGCCTGGTTGAGCAGCGACAGGCGCCGCGGCGAACCGGAGGCAAGTACGAATTTGGGGCGGCCAAGCATCAGGTGATTTGGGGGATGAAGCGGGGTGAATTGCGCGCGGAACCTATCGGAAGGGGGCTGATTTCACAACCCGGGAACCCCAGGTTTGGTGATTCGAGGTTTCCGACATGGCTGTGCCCACAGTCTGTGACGCAGGTGTTACGGGAGGCCTCGCGACGAGCTCGCTGTCACCTCTCCCGCAGGCGGGAGAGGGAGCGCACCACGGTCGCGTGATGACTTCGGAGATCATCAACCTGATGCCGCGCCGACCTTTGCAAAACGCCGGCGGATGCGCAGCAGCAGCTGATCGCAGACCTCTCGATAGGCCGCGAGCTTCTGGTCGCGGCTGCCCTCGATGGTGGTGGGATCCTGCGTTGGCCAGTATTCGACGTCGGCCGCGAGTGTCCGCGTCAGCTCCAGCGCCTTGTGGTGCGCCTCGGGCGAGAGCGTGATGATGAGGTCGAAATTCAGCCCCTCCCAGTCCTCCAGCTCCTCGAAGGTCTGCGGCTTGTGGGCGGAAATGTCCTGGCCGAGCTCGGCCATCACGGACACCGCAAACGGATCGAGCTCGCCGCGCCTCGCGCCGGCCGACTTCACGTAGAGACCTTGCGGAAACATGTGCTGCAACAGGCTCTCGGCCATCGGCGAGCGCACGCTGTTCATCGCACAGGCGAACAGCACCGATTGCGGATCGCGTGCGCGTGGGGGCGCAGCCATCCGCGCTTACCCCTTCCAATGAAGGACAGTTATGAGCGTGAACAGCCGGCGCGAGGTCTCGAAATCGACCCGCACCTTGCCCTTCAGCCGCTCCTGCAACGTGCGCGATCCCTCGTCATGGATGCCGCGACGGCCCATGTCGATGGCCTCGATCTTGTCGGGGGTCGCGGTGCGGATCGCCTGGTAGTAGCTGTCGCAGATCATGAAATAATCCTTCACGATCCGCCGGAACGGCGTCAGCGACAACAGATGCGCAACGACGGGCGTGCCGTCCTCGCGGCGGATGTCGAACATCAGGCGGTTGCCGGTGATGCCGATATGCAGCGTGAACGGGCCCTGCGCCTCGGCGCCGTCGGGCGCGAACAGGTTCTGCTCGATCAGGTCGTAGATCGCGATTGCGCGCTCGTGCTCGATATCAGGCCCGGAACGGCCGATCGATTCTTCGTCGAGCGTGACGCCGACGATGCGATTGGTCGAGTCGTCCTGTTCGGGCGGCTTTGTCATGACAGATTGAGACGCAATCCAATCGAACGCGAATGGGCATCGAGCCCCTCCGCCTTGCCGAGCGTCATCGCGGCTGGACCCAGCGCACGCAGCTGATCCGGGCCGCATTTCAGGATGGAGGTGCGCTTCATGAAGTCGTGCACCGAAAGCCCTGAGGAGAATCGCGCCGAGCGCGCCGTCGGCAACACGTGGTTGGAGCCACCGACATAATCACCGATCGCCTCCGGCGTATGCGGCCCGAGGAACACCGCGCCGGCATTGCGGATCTTCGCCGCGAGCGCGTCGGGATCAACGGTCATGATCTCGAGATGCTCGGCGGCGATGGCGTCCGCGAGCGGGATGGCGTCGCCCAACTTCTTCACCATGATGACCGCGCCGAAATCGGCCCACGACGCGCTGGCGATCGCGGCGCGCGGCAGCGTCTTCAACTGCGCTTCCACCGCCTTTTCGACGTCGGCGGCAAGGCGTGCCGAGTCCGTGATCAGGATCGACTGCGCGCTGGCATCGTGCTCGGCCTGCGCGAGGAGATCGGCGGCGATCCAGTCGGCGTTGCCGGTGTCGTCGGCGATCACGAGCACTTCGGACGGGCCGGCGATCATGTCGATGCCGACTTTGCCGAACACCAGCCGCTTGGCGGCGGCGACGTAGGCGTTGCCGGGGCCGACGATCTTTGCCACCGGCGCGATGGTCGCGGTGCCGTGCG
>NZ_JALBHA010000778.1:0-2028 GCF_023006445.1 Bradyrhizobium sp. SHOUNA76 | reverse complement strand
AGCGCATTCTGCACGCGGTGCGGCGCGCCCGGCGTCAGGCTGAAGGCGATCTCTTTCTTGCCGATCATGGCCACGACCTGCCAGCTCTCGCCGTGCGGGGCGTGCGCGACCTCGTGCACCTCGGCATGCTCGCCGAAGCGGACGACCTTGCCTTTCCATTCCGACGCCTTGATCCCCGCGGGCAGCACCAGCACCCCGTCCTCGGCCAGGCCGAGCGCGATCGACACCTTCTCGCGCCTGATGGCGTCGAGCGAGCCGAGCTTTTCCAGATGCACGGGCTGGACGTTGACGACCAGCGCCACGGTCGGCCGCGTCAATTCGCTGAGCCGCGCGATCTCGCCTTTCTGGTTCATGCCCATCTCGACGACCCAGAGACTGGCGTCGGGCCGTGCATTGCACAGCGTCAGCGGCACGCCCCAGAAATTGTTGAAGCTCGACGGGCTCGCATAGGCGTTCGGATAGGCCGCCAGAAATTCCTTGGTGCTGGTCTTGCCCGCGCTGCCCGTGAGCCCGATCACCGGCCCCTTAAAGCGGGCGCGCGCGGCGCGCGCGAGGCCCCAGAGGCCGTCGATCAGTGTGTCCTTGACGACGATCTGGGGAATGCGAATGCCGGCGATCTCGTGCGGCACGATCATCGCGACCGCGCCGGAAGCTTCAGCCTTGTCCGCGAATTCCCAGCCGTCGCGCGCGCTGGCGAAAGCCGAGATGAATCCGCCGCTCGGCGTGCCGCTCAGCGCAACGAACAGGCTGCCCGGCTTCACCAGCCGGCTATCCTGGGTGACGAAGTCGATCGGGGTGTCCGGGAACGATCCGGCAACGCCCAGCGCGCGCGCCACTTCGGCAACCGTCCATATCGGCCCGCTCATGCAACCCTCGACGCTAATGCGGCGGCGACCGCCTCGTGATCACTGAAGGGCAAGACCTCTGCCCCGACGATCTGCCCGGTCTCGTGGCCCTTGCCGGCGATGAGCAGCGCATCGCCATCCTGCAACTCCTCGATCGCGGCGCGGATCGCAGCAGTGCGGTCGCCGATTTCGCGGGCGCCCTTCGCAGTGGCGAGGATTTCGGCGCGGATCGTTTCGGGCTTCTCGCTGCGCGGATTGTCGTCGGTGATGATGATGCCGTCGGCATTCTCGGCCGCGATCTCGCCCATGATCGGACGTTTGCCGGCATCGCGGTCGCCGCCGGCGCCGAACACGACCACCAGCCTGCGCTTGGCATAGGGACGCAGCGCCTGCAGCGCCTTCGCCAGCGCGTCGGGTTTGTGCGCATAGTCGACGAAGATCGGCGCGCCGTTGCGCTCGCCGACGCGTTCGAGCCTGCCTTTGGCGCCTTCGAGATGCTCCAGGCTCGCGAACACATTGGCCGCATCGCTGCCGGTGCCGATCGCAAGGCCGGCCGACACCAGCGCGTTCTCGATCTGGAATTCGCCGACCAGCGGCAGCCGGATCGAATGGCTCTTGCCACGATGTTCGACCGTAAGCTTTTGCGAGAAACCTTCGACCACGGCTTCGGTGAGACGGATGCCCTCGCCTGCCCCGTCGCCGTTGCGGCCGACCGCCATCACGCGCAGGCCGCGCGAGCTTGCCGCGCCGATCACGTCTGCCGAGCAATCATGATCGGCCGAGATCACCGCCGCGCCGCCCGGTGAAACGAGTTCCCGGAACAGGCGGAGTTTCGCCGCAAGATAATGCGCAACGGTCGGATGATAATCCATGTGGTCGCGCGAGAGATTGGTGAAGCCGCCGGCGGCGACGCGCACGCCGTCGAGCCGGTACTGGTCGAGCCCGTGTGAGGACGCTTCGAAGGCGAGATGCGTGACGCCCTGACGCGTAATCTCGTCGATCTGCCGGTGCAGCGCGATCGGATCCGGCGTCGTCAGCGAACCGTAGACCGTGCGCTTGGGCGAGACGAGCCCGATGGTGCCGATGCTGGCGGAGGCATGTCCCAGCCGCTCCCAGATCTGGCGGGTGAAGGCTGCGACCGAGGTCTTGCCGCTGGTCCCGGTCACGGCCGCGACGGTCGCGG
>NZ_JALBHA010000777.1:0-2029 GCF_023006445.1 Bradyrhizobium sp. SHOUNA76 | reverse complement strand
GAAGCCGCCGCCGGCGACGACGACCGTGTCGCGCCCGCCCGTGGCCGGCCGCCTGGCGAGACCATGCAGGTGCTTGTCGAGCGCGATGGCGTCATCGAGTGAATCGACGCTGAAGCCATGCTCGGCGAGACCCGGAATGTTCGGACGGAACAGCCGGCTGCCGGTGGTCACGACGAGACGGTCGTAGGAGAGCGTCTTCTTCGTGCCCTTTGCCGTCGCGATCTTCACCATGCAGGATCTGGTGTCGACGGTCTCGGCGATGCCTTGCACATAGGTGACGTCGATGGCCTCGAGCACGTCGAGCAGGGGCGCCGTCAGGGTCTCGGGCTTGGGTTCATAGAGCCGCGGGCGAACCACGAGCGTCGGCTCGGGCGCAACCAGCGCGATCTCCAGCTGGTCTGGCGACACGCCCTGGATCTCGCGCAACCGGGCTGCGGAAAGGGCGGCGTACATGCCGGCGAAGCCGGCGCCGATAATCACTAGTCGCATGGATTTGCTCCTTGGTTTGCGTGGTTCGAAAGTCCGCGCGCGACCGCCGCTGCTCCGTCCAGGGCAGCGTCCGGTGACGGCACGAAGAGATGTGAAGAGATGAAGTGAGCCGCTGAGTCTAAGGCACCATGCAGCGTTGCAGCGGTGAACTCGGCAGCCAGTCTTGGCGAAACACGACCGCCCTCGGGCCCCAGTCCTGATAGGGAAGGCTGGAGCCATCCCGGGTCATGATGGACACCAGCGGATGCATCGGGTGCACATAGTGTGCCGGAAGCTCCACCTCCTCGCCCGTCGCCGACGTAAAGCGAACGGCCAGCGAGAGTCCGTACAAGGTTGCGGTGGCAAGGCCTCGGCGGCGCGAGGCGATCACCCGCCGGCTGATGAAGTTTTTCCAGGTCATCTTCGGTCTCCCTCGATTGCTCCGGCCATGATGATGGTCTAGCGGATCGGGTCTGCCGCTGCGCCAGAGCGATTGCCGTCATTGCAGCGCGATTGCTGCTAACGGTTATGCCTGCGCCGGTCGTTCGGGCTCTCGCGGGTCAGCTTCCGGAAGGCTGCCGCGAACGCACGGTGCCTGTCTTGAACACACAGCAGACATGGAAGCGCGACAGGCCGACATCGGACGCCCGCGCAGCGAGCGGCCTCGCGATCGAGAAAAAGCACGTTGCGCTTTGCGCGATTGTCGTTAGCGCGTGTGGCGCCTGCGCCACTCGCTCGGGGTCTCGCCGGTCAGCTTGCGGAACGCGGCCGCGAACGCCGTCTGCGAGGCATAGCCGAGCGCGGCTGCGATCGCGGCGACCGTCTCGTCGCCGTCGCGCAGCATCTTCATGGCCTGCTCGAGCCGGTGCTGGCGCAGCCAGGCATGCGGGGACAGGCCGGTGCTTTCCTTGAACGCACGGCAGAAGTGAAAGCGCGACAGACCGGCATCGGATGCCAGCGCATCGAGCGAGACGTCCGCGTCGCTGTCCGAGCGCAACCGCTCGATCGCACGGAGCAGGATCTTCGGCGACAGCCCGCCCATGGTCGGCTCGAACGTGGTTGGCGAGCCCGTATGCGCAGCCAGAAGGCGCGTGGCCAGAAGATCCGTCAGTTGATGCCGAAACAGCGCATCGAGGGCTCCATTGCCTTGCAACGTGTCCGCCGCGCTCAGGATCAGTCGGGAGGTGATGGGGTCGGGATGTGCGGTTCGCTCCAGCAGCTCGGCCGGTCCGACCTGGGCTTCTTTGGCAACGCGCTTCAGGATTGCGTCGGGAAGATAGAGCTGAACCACATCGACAGGCTTGGGAATATCCCACCTGGAGCTCGATCCTTCCGGGATGATGATCAGGACCCCCGGCCGAAACGTGCCGATCGCGACCGATCGTCCCGACCGCCGCTCCATGCGCTGCATCACGCCGTTATACGCCATGATCACGTGGTGGCTCATGGGCTCGACGACGTCGTGCAGCGGATCATGTCGCCAGTGCGCGAGGCCGGCACCGGAGGCGTCCAGCGCCATGCGAAACGGCTCGGTCCTGAGCACGCGCGCCATCTCCGCGCC
>NZ_JALBHA010000776.1:0-2035 GCF_023006445.1 Bradyrhizobium sp. SHOUNA76 | reverse complement strand
TCCAGGGCTTGCCGCCGCGCTCGACCGCGCCTTCACCGAGCCCGCACAGGCGCCCTACCGCCGCACCCGCGCGGTGGTCGTGATGAAGTCGGGCCGCGTCATCGCGGAGCGCTATGCCGACGGCATTGGACCGGAGACGCCACTGCTCGGCTTCTCCATGACGAAATCGGTGGTTTCCGCCCTGATCGGCGTGCTGGTGCGTCAGGGCAAGCTGAAGCTCGACGGCCCCGCGCCGGTCGCTGCCTGGAAAGATCCTGATGATCCGCGCCATGCCATCACGGTCGATCAGCTTCTGCGCCACACCGCGGGCCTTGCGCTCGGCAGCTCTTTGGAGGCCTCGCTCGGCTCCGCCTTCGAGCCGGTCAACCGGATGAAGTTCGTCAAGTCCGACATGGCTGCCTATGCCGAGACGATCCCGCTCGAGATCGCGCCTGGCACCACGTGGAAATACCACGACGGCAATATTCTCATTCTTTCGCACCTGATCCGCAACGCGGTCGGTGGTGATCCCGCAGACGCGCTCCGCTTCGCGCGCCGCGAATTGTTCGCCCCGCTCGGCATGCGCCATGTCACGCTCCAGCTCGATGGCTCCGGCACGATCGAGGGATCGAGCGAAATGCTCGCATCGGCGCGCGACTGGGCGCGCTTCGGCCAGCTCTATCTCGATGGCGGCATCGCCGGCGGCAAGCGTATCCTGCCGGAGGGCTGGGTGAAGTACACGGCTTCGCCGACACCGAACGCGTGGGTCGGCATCGGCGCCGGCTTCTGGACCAACCAGGGCGACAGCTTCGGCGCGTCATTTCGCGTGCAGCACGGTTGGCCACGCGATGCTTTCTTCGCCAAGGGCACCATCGGTCAATACACCATCGTGATCCCCTCGGAGAAGCTGGTAATCGTGCGGATGGGACGCTCGCCGAACGCCCCGCCGCAAGCGGACGGCGTGTTTGATCTCGTGCGCGACGTGGTGGCCGCAACGCGCGAGAAGGGAAAGATGGCGGGGAACTGAGAGGAGTGGAGCGCGCATTCTTCCTTCTCCCCTTGTGGGAGTAGGTGGCGCGCAGCGCCGGATGAGGGGTATGTCTCCGCGCATTCAATTGCGAGTCGGATTCGCGGAGAGAACCCCTCACCCGGCTGCGCTTCGCGCAGCCACCCTCTCCCGCAAGGGGCGAGGGTGCACCCGTCTGCGCGGAGAGAATCGATTATCTCCCCAATTCCGTCGCCTGCGCCACGCGATCGAACCGCTCCAGCGTCATGATCGCGTCGGCAAACTTCTCCGCGCGCGCATTCAGCACCGGGCGGGCCAGCGTCAGGAATTTCTGCTGCATCGCCTGCGCGTCGGGGAAGGAGGTCGGCTCACCCGAGGGATCGGCATAGAGCCGCTCATGCACGCCGTCGTCGGTAGTGATGCTGACACGCGCCCCAAACGGATGCGTGCGGCCGATCTCGAGCCGGTCGTCCTGCACCACGTCGAACTTGTCGGCGAGCGCGTCGATCGCGGCGTCGCCAAGACGGCTGTAATCGTCCCAGCCGAATGAACCCTGGTCGAGCGCGAGCGCGCCGGTGAAGAACATCGAGAACTGGCCGCCGACGATCGACGTCGGATGCCGCTTGGTGGCGGCATCGCCGGTCAGCGTGATGCCGTTGCGGTGCAGCCCGATCTCGACGCGCTTGACCTGGTCGGGCGTCAGATTGTGCTCGCGCCGCATCGCGATCAGCGCGTCGATCGCGGCATGGGTGTAGCGGCAGCTCGGATAAGGTTTGACGCCGATCTTCATGGTCTCGTAGGTCTTGCCGAGCTCGGCGACCGCTTTGGCCGGGTGCGCATCGTCGGTGTAGCCGGCGAGCAGGCCGTGCTTGCCCTCGACCGATTCCGTCGCGCCGACGAAATCGTTACGCGCCAGCGTCGCAGCGATCACGCCATTCATCGCGGCCGCGCCGACCTGGTAGCGCTTGTTCCAGGCGCCGTTGACCAGGAATTGCAGCGAGCCCGCGGCCTGGCTGCCGGAGACGCCGAAGGCGGCGACGAGCTGCTGCT
>NZ_JALBHA010000775.1:0-2039 GCF_023006445.1 Bradyrhizobium sp. SHOUNA76 | reverse complement strand
CGCGTGTCCGTCGGTGTCGGTGGGATCACGGCGCGGCTGCCGCCGCCGTCCTTGCGCGAGGACGCGCGCCTGAACTCGTCGCGGATTGGCCATTTGGCCTTTTCGGCGGCGACCTGAACGCATTCGATCAGGGCGGTGTTCTTGGCCTCGCGCCGGTGCGCCTTCATGTCGCCGTCGCGATAGGCGTTGAGGATGCGGAACTCCATGGGGTCCATGCCGACGAGGTTCGCGAGCTTGTCCATTTGGCATTCGATCGCAAAGTCCATCGCCGTGACGCCGAAGCCGCGCATGGCCGTCGCGGGCGTGCGGTTGGTGAAGACGCAATAGACGTCGCCATAGACGTTCGGGATGGTGTAGGGCCCCGGCAGATGCGCGGCGCACTTGACCGCGGCATAGCTCGACAGCCGCGTATAGGCGCCGCTGTCGAAATAGGCGCGGATCTTGCGCGCAACGACGCGGCCGTCGCGCATCACCCCGTCCTTGATGTAGATGCGCTCGGCGCCGCGTGGCGGGCCATATTGCATCTCCTCCTCGCGCCCGAACACGTAGCGGACGGGACGCCCGGTCAGCATGGCGCCGAGGATGGCGAGCGGCTCGGTCAATGTGTCCACCTTGCCGCCAAAACCGCCGCCGACAGTGCCGCCGATGAAGTGGAAGGTGTTGGACGGCACGTCCAGGATCTTGGCGCAGGTATCGACGGAGAAGAACAGCGCCTGGGTCGAGGTGTAGACGACGTAGCGGCCGTTGGTGTCGGGCGCGGCAATGGCGCCGTTGGTCTCGGTCGGCGCGTGCTCGATCGGCGACATCTGGTAGCGCTGCTCGAGCACGTGATCGGCGCTGGCGAGCGCCGCGTCGGCGTCGCCAAAGCGCAGGCGCTGGTGATCGTACACGTCGTGATAGATGAACGCGTTCTTCGGATAGGTCTCGTTGACCACGGGCGCGCCGGGCTTCAGTGCATCCTCGACGTCGAACACGGTCGGCAAGGGCTCGTAATCGATCCGGACCTTGGCGATCGCCTCGAACGCCTCGTGCTCGCTGTCGGCGACAATGGCGAGGATCGGCTCGCCCTTGTAGCGGACCTTGTCGACCGCCAGCGAGGGCTCGTCATCCTTGCCGAAGTTGATCAGGCTGAGAAGCGTGTTGAGATTGACCGGGACATCAGCGCCACGGATGATCCGCCGCACGCCGGCCGAGCGTTCGGCCTCCGTGGTATCGATGCGGCGGATCCTTGCATGCGCATGCGTCGAGCGAACGACCTTCAGGTGCAGCATGCCTTGCAGCTTATGATCATTGAAGTAGCTCGACGTGCCCGTGACATGGCCCAGCATGTCCTGACGTTGCGTGCCTTTGCCGATTTCCTTGAGGTTGTCATCGCGCTCGTCGGCGAAGATGTCCTTGCGCAGTTCCAGCATGGTTGGCCTCAGGCGCTGACCCGGCCGCCGGCGGCGGCGAGGATGGCATTGATGATCGGCTCGTAGCCGGTGCAGCGGCAGATGTTGCCGGAGATGGCTTCGACGACTTCGTCGCGGCTCGGCGAGGGGTTGCGGTCGAGCAGCGCCTTTGCCGCCATCAGCATTCCCGGCGTGCAATAGCCGCACTGGGCGGCAAAATTGTCGGCAAAGGCGCGTTGCAGCGGGTGCAGGTTCGGGCCCTGCTTCATGCCGTCGAGCGTCTCGACCGAGCGGCCGGCGACCGTCTCCGCCAATGTCAGGCAGGAAAGATGGAGTTCGCCGTCAACAAGCACACTGCATGTGCCGCAACCGCCCTGGCCGCAGCCGAATTTCGGCGTCATGTCGCCGATCAGCTCGCGCAGCGCCACCAGGAGATTGGTGCCGCCATCGACGAAGATCGCGACGTCGCGGCCGTTGTGACGAAATTGGAGGGGTATCTTGGACATGGCTCTATTCCTGTCCCGACAGCAGTCGCCGCAGATGCACGCCGACGATCTCGCGGCGATACCAGGCGCTGCCGAGCGCGTTGTCGCTTGGCGATGTTCCTTCGGTCGCCGCGGATGCGGCCGCCGCGATGGTCGCGGCGTC
>NZ_JALBHA010000774.1:0-2043 GCF_023006445.1 Bradyrhizobium sp. SHOUNA76 | reverse complement strand
GTGTCGGCGCTGGCAGCAGGCGCGACGCTCGCGGTCGCCGGCACGCTGCTGCAACGGATGACCGGAAATCCGATGGCCGCGCCGGAGGTCATGGGCATCAGCTATGGCGCCGCGATGGGCGTGATCGTCCTGCTCTATCTCTTTCCCGCTCATACGCGGCTGGCGCAGATAGGGGCGGCCGGGATCGGCGCCTTCATCGTGCTGGCACTGGTGCTGCTGTTCAGCCGGCGGTCCGAGTTCAGTCCCGAGCGCGTGCTGCTGGCCGGCGTCGCCATGAGCGCGGCGTTCGGCGCGATCATCGCCATGGCGCTGGCGACCGGTGATCCGCGCATCGGCACGCTGCTGTCGCTGCTCACCGGGTCGCTCTACCAGATCGGTCCGGCCGAGGCGGCAATCCTTGCCGCCGCGGCGCTCATTCTGCTGATCATGGTGCCGATGCTGTCGCGCTGGCTCGACATCCTGCCGCTCGGACCGGCGACCTCGCGTTCGATCGGCATCTCGCTGGCGCGGAGCCGCATCATCATCATGCTGCTGACGGCATTGCTGACGGCAACGGCAACGCTGATGGTGGGTCTTCTGAGCCTGGTGGGATTCATCGCGCCGCACATGGCGCGGATGATGGGCGCGCAGCGTGCACTTCATCAGGCGGCGTTGGCCGCGTTGATCGGGGCGATTCTGATGGTCACGGCGGACTGGGCCGGTCGCATGGTGATATTTCCGTTCCAGATGCCCGCCGGCATTTTCGCGATGATGCTTGCCGGGCCCTATCTCATCTGGCTGCTGCGGCCGCAGCGCGGCTGACCGCGCCTCAGGTGAGGGCTGCTCACCGCGCGAAGCCGATGAGATGGCCGTGATCCGGCGACGGCATCACGCCCATCGGGATGCCGTAGATGGTTTCGAGCTCGGCCGGCGTCATGATCTTGTCCGGCGTGCCGCGGGCAATCAACTTCCCGGAATGGAGCGCGATGATCTCGTCGCAGAAGCGGGCGGCCATGTTGACGTCGTGGAGCACGACGACCACGCCGAGGTTGCGTTCGCGGGCGAGCTGCTGGACGAGCGACAGCACCTCGATCTGATGGGCGATGTCCAGCGCCGAGGTCGGCTCGTCGAGCAGCAGGCATTCGGCATCCTGGGCAACCAGCATGGCGATCCAGGCCCGCTGGCGCTCGCCGCCCGACAGCGTATCGACCAGCCGGTCCGCGAACGGCTCGATATGGGTCAGCGCCATGGCGTTTGCGACCTTCTCGCGGTCGATGTCGCCGAACCGTCCGAGGGCGCCGTGCCAGGGATAGCGACCGAGTGCGACCAGCTCCTTGACCAGCATGCCGGCGGCGGGCGGCGTCTGCTGCGGCAAATAGGCGACCTTGCGGGCATAGTCCCGATCGCTCCACGCGCGCAGCGCGCGCCCTTCGAAACGAATCGTTCCCGACGAGCTAGGCTGCTGGCGCGCCAGCAATTTCAGCAAGGTCGATTTGCCGGAGCCGTTGTGCCCGATCAGCCCGACGACGCTGCGGGCCGGAAGGGACAAGGTGAGCGGTTCGAGCAGCGCGCGCCCGGCCACCGCGAAGCCGACCTGGTCAAGCTCGAACAAGGAGGCTGGCGCTTCCAGCGAGGCCTGCGTGATGTCGGTCGGCAAGGCGCGCGTCGTTTCGCCCGTCTGCACGTGTTGGAACGTCATGGTTGGCGCAGGCTCCAATAGGCGACGGCCAGATGCTGATCGCGGGAGAGCTTTCGCTCGTCGCGCAAATGGTTTCGCAGGGCCTTTAGCGTCTGCGCCTCACATGCGACCCAGGCGAAGACCTCCCGATGGTCGGGCCATCGCACTGCCTTGACGGCGTCGACCAGGAGCTGCGTCGTCCCGGCCGGACGGCCTTCGCGATGCAGCCAGCGGATCGCTACGCCGCTCGGCGCGACCAGCGAAACTTCTTCGCGCCGATCGGCGACCTCGATGAAGGCCTCGCCCGTCGCCGTCGCCGGCAGCGTCTCGAGAATTCGCGCGATGGCGGGCAGGGCGGTTTCGTCGCCCGCGAGCAGCAACCAGCG
>NZ_JALBHA010000773.1:0-2049 GCF_023006445.1 Bradyrhizobium sp. SHOUNA76 | reverse complement strand
GATCGTGCGCCGCGATCGCCTCGCGCACGGCGCGATGCTCGTCGAGCGCGGTGCGCCAGGTGCCCGGGCTCTCGAAATAATGCGCAAGCTGCGCGAAATAGGGATTGAGACGCTGGTCGAACAGCTCGCCGACCACGCGCACCAGGACGGCATTGCCAAGGCTGCCGGCGATCGCGACGTGGAACGCGCGGTCGTGAACCATCGAAGCTTCGCCGGGATGCTCGACCTTCTCCATCGCCAGAAGCGAGGCGTCGATGCGGGCGATGTCGTCCTTGGTCGCGACGCGCGCGGCCTCTTCGGCGATCGCGCTTTCGAGGAATTCACGGGCGCGCAGCAGTTCGAACGGGCCTTCGATGACGGAAGCTGGCGCGGGCGCAGCAACGGAAGCGGGCTCGATCACATAGATGCCGGAACCGACGCGGATGCGCAGGCGACCCTCGACCTCGAGCGCGATCAGGGCTTCGCGCACCGTCGGCCTGGAGACCTTGAGCTGTTCGGCGAGCTCGCGCTCGGTCGGCAAGCGGCTGCCGACCGCGTACTCACCGCTGTCGATCAGGCTTCGCAATTGATCGGCGACCTGGCGATAAAGCCGTCTCGCCTCCACAGCTTCCAGCGGCACGCTGGCCTCCCTGAAAGGGTCGCGCGGGGCATTTCAGCCCGCGGCCCGCCAATTTTGGAAAATTGGTCTTACCAATTGACCGAAGCATTGACCTGATACGGGCGCCATGTCAAGCAGCGGCAAAGCAACGGGGAGACGTCCATGCGCCCAGGTTCAACGCGCCTTGGCCGCGCCAATCTCGACCGGCTGCCGGCCGGCATCCGCCGTCCGGCCTACGACCGTTCGCGCACCACGCCCGGCATCGTGCACCTCGGCTTGGGAGCCTTTCATCGCGCGCATCAGGCCGTCATCGTTGACGATTGCCTCGCCGCCGGGGCGACGTCATGGGGCATCATCGGCGCCAGCCTGCGCAGCCCGGATACGCGCGACGCCCTCGCCCCGCAGGATCATCTCTACACGGTCGCCACACGTGCCGCCGAAGGCACCGAGCACCGTGTCATCGGCGCGCTGCTCGACAGCGTCGTCGCACGCGAAAACCCGGCGGCCCTGGTCGAGCGGATGGCCGATCCCGCCATTCGCATCGTCTCGCTCACGGTCACCGAGAAGGGCTATTGCCACACCCCGCAGACCGGCGATCTCGACGAGCGGCATCCTGATGTGGTGCACGACCTCAACAATTTTGGCGCGCCACGCTCGGCGCCCGGCTTCATCGTTGCCGCGCTGGCGCGACGTCGGGCGCAAGGACTTTCCCCCTTCACCGTACTGTGCTGCGACAACCTCGCCGCCAACGGCCACACCGTGCAGCGGATCGTGACGCAGTTCGCCGCGCTGCGGTCGAAGGATCTCGGCAAGTGGATCGCAGGCAATGCCGCCTTCCCCTCCACCATGGTCGACCGTATCGTGCCGGAGACGACGGATAGCGACCGCGATGCGGTCTCATCCGCGCTCGGCATGCGCGACGCCTGGCCCGTAATGACCGAGCCTTTTACGCAATGGGTGGTCGAGGACCGCTTCACGGCGGGCCGGCCCGATCTCGCCGCAGCCGGCGTCGAGCTCGTCAGCGACGTCAAGCCGTTCGAGCTGATGAAGCTGCGGCTGCTCAACGCCAGCCATTCGGCGCTGGCCTATCTCGGCTATCTCTCGGGCTATGAGACCATCGCCGACACCATGCAGGATCCCCACTTCGCGCGCCTCGCCGCGCAGGTGATGGAGGACGCCGCGGTGACCCTGACCATGCCTGACGGCACCGACCTTGCCGCCTATCGCGCCTCGCTGCTGAAGCGGTTCGCCAATCCGGCGCTGCATCACCGCACCTGGCAGATCGCGATGGACGGCTCGCAAAAGCTGCCGCAGCGCCTGCTCGGCGCGATGCAGGATCGCCTGCGCAAGGATTTACCGATCGCCACCCATGCGCTCGCGGTGGCCGGCTGGATGCGCTACGTCACCGCAACAGACGAGCAGGGCGGCACGATCGACGTGCGCGATCCGCT
>NZ_JALBHA010000772.1:0-2049 GCF_023006445.1 Bradyrhizobium sp. SHOUNA76 | reverse complement strand
GTGGACGCCGCGCGGCTCAAGCACGTGGCCGAGCTCTATCGCGCGACCGGGCTTGCGGCCGAGGAGGCCGAGGCGCAGGCCTTCCTGTTCTACTGCTTCATCTTCGGCCAGAGCCTCTTGTTCGTCGAGCGCGGCCCGCGCAAGCGGGCGCAGCTGGTGGCGAAATCGGCCGAAAAGCTGCTCGACTAGAGGATCGGCTTACGAGAAATGGCCGGAGCTCAGCTCCGGCCATCGCATGGTCGCGTTAGATCGGAGTTCAGGCGGCGCCCTTCAGCTTTTTGGTGCATTCGCTGTAATAGCCGCCGCCCTTCTGGATCCACTTCAAGCCGCCGTTGCCGTTGGTGGTCTTGTTGGCGTTGTACTGGTCGACACAGGTGTGCAGGCGGGCCTTGCCAGCGGTCTCCTTGGCATATTTCGGATCGACCGCGTTCGGATAGATCGCCGGACCGGCCGGCAGCGTCGGCGCGGCGGCGGGGGCGGCCTCCTTCTTCGCCTGCTTCGGCTCGGCGGGAGCTGCGGGCGCAGCCGGAGCCGCTGCGGTAGGCGCAGCCGCAGGCGTTGCGTCGGCACCGCACTGAGCTTTGCGGAAGTCATTCCACTTCATGGTACCGAGCGAGCCGTCCTTCTTGGCCGCCTGATATTTCGCGCTGCATTCCTGCGAGGTCAGCGCCTGCGCCGGCGCGCTCGCCATGAATGCGACGACGCCCGACGCTGCAATCACGCACAACAATTTCGATTGAATGGTCATCCTTGGTCCTCCTCCTGATCTTCCTCGACGGAAGTGAAACGAAGATTGCTATCCTAGCGTGCCGGTCCCCCGCGACAAGGATGCGATGCGTTGCGCCGGCAAAATATAGTGATCCCGTCGTTGTCATCATTCATGTCGCGTTCAGCAACGCAGGCCGACGGTCCCAGCCCTTCGCGATTCTCGCAAGCAGAGTGCAACACATGACCTTCACGTCCCGCCTCGCCGCCGTCGCTCTCGCCTCCCTGCTCGTCAGCGGCACTGCCTTCGCGCAGACCGCCGCGCCGGCAACCAAGCCCGATGCAGCCGCCATTGCCGACAGGAAGGCGCCGAAGGAGCGCTCGGCGGAATCGCTCGAATGCTCCAAGCAGGCGGACGCCAAGGGATTGAAGGGCAAGGAGCGCAAGAAATTCCGCCGCGAGTGCAAGAAGGAAGCGAGGGCCGGCATCGCGGCGCCCGCCGCCCCTGCCGCCGACAAGAAGTAAGTCCGTCGCTATCCTCCACGTGCATCAGACAGATGCGCACGCATTGCGGCATGACGAGCCTGCAATTGTGCGCCTCTCGCTGATTTGCGATAAGGTGGCGTGAAGCAAGCCACCGCCTCCCCGCCGTTCGAATGGCTCAGCCGCGCCAAGCTCTTGAGCGCGGCGGAGACGCTCGTCATCGGCACCGCCGGAGGCCTGGTGTTTCTGCTCGCCGGCCTTCCCGGCGGGCTGATCTCGGGCTCGATGATCGCGGTCGGGATCGCCGCAATCGCCGGCCGCCAATTGTCGCTGCCGCCGCTCCTGACCCAGACCGTGCTGGTGCTGCTCGGCATTTCGCTGGGCTCGGTGGTCTCGCGCCATCTGCTTCAACAAGTCGGCGCCTACCCCCTCACCATCGGCCTGCTTGCGCTCGCAACCTTCTGCTCGACCTTCGGCTCGAGCTATTATCTCCAGCGCGTCCATGGCTGGGACCGGACCTCGGCCTTCCTTGCCGGTAGTCCCGGCGCGCTGTCGCAGATCACGATTTTGGCGGTCGAGCGCGGCGCCGACCTGCCCGGCATCGCGGTGGTGCAGACCATGCGCGTCATCATCCTCACCGCGGCACTGCCCATGGTGCTCGCGCTCGCAGGCGTAGCGCCCTCTGCTGCGCCGTCGCTGACGACGACGATCGCCTCGCCGCTCGACCTCGTTGAGCTGGTCGCGGCCTCGCTGGGCATGGCGCTGTTGCTGCGGCTGATCAGGTTTCCGGCGAGCTGGATGTTCGGCGCCATGATCGCCTCCAGCGTGCTGCATGGCGCCGGCTGGGTCGAGGGCGGCCTG
>NZ_JALBHA010000771.1:0-2061 GCF_023006445.1 Bradyrhizobium sp. SHOUNA76 | reverse complement strand
CAAGCTTGCGCAATTCGGAGGCGACCACCGCAAAGCCCTTGCCGTGCTCGCCGGCGCGGGCGGCCTCGACCGCGGCGTTGAGTGCGAGCAGATCGGTCTGACGCGCGATCTCCTGCACGATCGTGATTTTCTCGGCGATTGTCTGCATCGCATTGACCGCCCGGCCGACCGCAGCACCGCTGGCCTCGGCATCCTTGGCCGACTGCGCGGCGATCTTCTCGGTCTGATTGGCGTTGTCGGCGTTCTGCTTCACGTTCGAGGCCATCTCCTCCATCGAGGAGGAGGCTTCCTCGGCGGACGAGGCCTGCTCGGTCGCACCCTGCGACAGCTGCTCGGCGCTGGCCGAGAGCTCCTGGCTGCCGGCCGAGACGTTCTGCGCCGCCGTCAGGGCTTCCGACACGATCTGGCGAAGCTTCTCCACCATGCGCTGGAGCGCGAGGCCGAGCGTGTCCTTGTCCGACAGCGGCTTGGCCTCAACCGTGAGATTGCCCTGCGCGATTTCGTTGGCGACGGCCGCAGTGGCGTTCAGATTGGCGGTCATCGCGTTCAGGGATTTGACGAGATCGCCGATCTCGTCGTTGCTGGAAGCATCGATCTTGTGGCTGAGATCGCCGATTGCGACGGCATCCGCCAGATCGACGGCCTTTGCGAGCGACCGGCTGATGTTGATCGAGATCCAGACCGCGCTAATCGCGGCAACAATGAGCGATACGACGACGAGCACGATGAGAATCAACTGGGCGCGGCGGCTGTCTTCGTTGGACTGCACGGCCTGTTCAGCCATCTGCCTCTTCGTGTTCGCGACATAGGCTCCCATCGCCTCCGTCGCGTCTGCGACCACCTTGCGCCCGTCGCCCATCGAGCGCTCCGTGGCCTTGGTCTTGTCGGTCTTTACCAGCCTGATCGTCTCTTCCTGGTAGACGTTCATCCTGGCGTAGGCACTCGTAAAGTTGTCGAGCAGCTTCTTGCCACCCTCGCTGGCGAGCGCGTGGACCTCGTCCTTGATCCTCGTTGCTTCCTCGCGGAGCTTGGCGGCGTTCATCGCGAATTCGTCGGCTTCGCTTGGCGTTCCCAGGATTGCGTTCTTTTCCGCCCTGACCTGCTGCCAAATGATCTTCTCGACTTCGGATGCCTTCTCCATCCGCTTGGCGCGAAGCACCATGGAATCTGCGGTCGCGGCCATGTCGGCCAACTTCATATAGCTTACGGCGCCTGCCACAATGAACAGAAGGATGACCAGGCCGAAGGCGCTGGCAAGCTTGGCTTTGACGGTGATTCTCATGTCAGTCTCGTTGGTTCGAATTGGGGTGGTTACGCGTGTCCACGCTTCACTCTTGCAAACTCAGGCGGCGCGGGGCGCATCCGTGCCGGCGTCGCGTCCTTCCGGAATCTTGTCGTTCGCCATCAGCTTGGCGAGATCGAAGATCACGACGAACTTCTCGCCCTTGCGGCCGATGCCGGCGGCGTAGTCGGACTGCCATTTACCGCCAACCTCGGGAATCGGCTCGATCGCCTGCTCGTCGATGTCGGTGACCTCGAACACGCAGTCGGCGACGAAGCCAACGCCGACCAGACGATCCTTCATCGGCACGTCGAGAATGATGATGCGGGTCGCTTCCGTGGCGGCAACGGTCGGCAGGCCGAGCTTCTTCCTGAGATCGACGATCGGATAGCCGCTGCCGCGCACGTCGATCATGCCGAGCAGAAAGTCCGGCGCGTGCGGAAGCCGCGAGATCGGCCGCATGTCGAGAATCTCGCGGACGTTGCGGATGCTGATGCCGAACGTCTCGCCGGCGAGCCCGAGCGTCAGATATTGCGAAGTTGCGGCCATGGTGCAGTCCGGGTTCCGAAGATTTGGAAATGAGCGGTCCGGCGCGAGGCCGGACCGGTTGATCAGCGTTGGAATTCGGCGTCGCGATCGTCTTCGCCGTCATGCATGTCGAACGCGAAGCCACCGCCACCGGCGACCTTCATCGCACGTGCCGGCTTGCGGACAGGCGTCGGCTTCTTCAGGCCGCGATCGACAGCCGCCATGTGCGCAGCCTTGGCGCGGAGCTGACC
>NZ_JALBHA010000770.1:0-2064 GCF_023006445.1 Bradyrhizobium sp. SHOUNA76 | reverse complement strand
CCACGGCCGTCGCCGCGGCGCGCCTGAAGCGGGTCGAGCGCAATGTCGAGATCACGCTGCCCGGCGGCAAGCTCGGCATCGAATGGCGCGAGCGCGACGACCACGTGCTGATGACGGGCACAGCGACATTCGAATATGAGGACACCTTCGATCCGGCGCTGTTCGCGCCGGTTGGCTGATGGCCGTCGACATCGTCACCTTCGGCTGCCGCCTCAATGCCTTCGAGGCCGAGGTGATCCGCCGTGAGGCCGAGGGCGCGGGCCTTTCCGACACCATCGTCATCAACAGCTGCGCCGTCACCAATGAGGCGGTGGCGCAGGCGCGGCAATCGATCCGCAAATTGAAGCGCGAACGGCCCGGTGCGCGCATCGTCGTCACCGGCTGCGCGGCGCAGACGCAAAGCGGCATGTTCGCTGACATGGCCGAAGTCGATCGCGTCGTCGGCAATGACGACAAGATGCGCAGGCAGACCTGGCGCGAGGCCCGCGATGCGTTCGATCTCGGCGCCGGCGAGAAGATCGCCGTCAGCGACATCATGGCTATCAGGGAGATGGCGCCGCATCTCATCGACGGCTATGCGAGCGGCCTGCCGCGCGTGTTCGTGCAGGTGCAGAACGGCTGCGACCATCGCTGCACCTTCTGCATCATTCCCTACGGTCGCGGCAATTCGCGCTCGGTGCCGATGGGCGCGGTGGTCGAGCAGGTGCGGACGCTGGTCGAACGCGGTCATGCCGAGATCGTGCTGACCGGCGTCGACCTCACCAGCTACGGTGCCGACCTGCCCGGCGCGCCGAAACTCGGCATGTTGACGAAGCAGATTTTGCGGCACGTGCCGGAGCTCAAGCGCCTGCGCATCTCCTCGATCGATTCGATCGAGGCGGATGACGATCTGCTCGATGCCATCGCCGGCGATGCGCGGCTGATGCCGCATCTGCACCTTTCGCTGCAATCCGGCGACGACATGATTCTGAAGCGCATGAAGCGGCGGCATTTGCGGCAGGATGCGATCGCTTTCTGCGACCAGGTGCGCCGGCTGCGCCCGGACATCGCCTTCGGCGCCGACATCATCGCGGGCTTCCCGACCGAGAGCGAGGAGATGTTTTCACGCTCGCTCGATCTCGTCGAAGAGTGCGGCCTGACGTTCCTGCACGTCTTTCCCTACTCGCCGCGCCCCGGCACGCCGGCTGCAAAGATGCCGCAGGTTGCGGGGGCGCTGATCAAGGAGCGCGCGAAGCGGCTGCGTGCGGCGGGAGAAGCGGCATTGCAGCGGCGGCTGCAAGCCGAGATCGGTGCAACGCGCGAGGTGCTGATCGAGAGCGAGAGCCTGGGGCGGACGGAGCACTATCTGCCGGTGGCGATTGCGGGCGAGCGGGTGGGAAGCGTTGTGCCGCTCAGAATCGCGGGCAGTGATGGCGAACGGCTGATCACATAGCCGTTTTCTCTTCCCTTCTCCCCGTGTCCGTCGAGGCCTTAAAAGCCAGTAGCGCAACAGGCCCACAAGGGGAGAGTGGAAGAGCCTACGACGCCCGCACCTGCCAGAACCGCAGCGTTCGCCGCGCATTTTCCGGCGTCATGTGCGCATAGTGACCTTGCGCCCGCGCGAGATCCGCCGGCTTCATCGCGCCGGTCGCGAAGCGGCTTTCGAGCACCGCGGTGGTGGTTTCCCAGCTGAGCTGCGCCGCCTTGCACGGCACCAACAGGCCGTCATCGCGCAGGCTCTGCATCAGCGGGCGAATGACTTCGACAGTCGATCCGGACAGGGCTGCAAGGGCGGCGGCGGTCTCCTCATAACGCCGTTGCCTGGCGAAGCCGAGCAACGTCGCCTCATTGAGCTGGCCGGTTGCCTTGAGCATTGCAATCGCGCGCTTGGCGCCTTCGAAATCGCGGACGCTCGACATCTCGCGATCGACACCGACGGCGATGGCCGCGATCGCACTCTGGATTTCCTCGAACAGATGCGGCGGCGCGCGCGACAACAAGCGGGCGCGCACGGCATCGGTCGCCGATTGCAGCAATCTGCGGCGCAGCTCCGACGGCAGGTCGACGCGGACGCCGACGCTGACG
>NZ_JALBHA010000076.1:0-17867 GCF_023006445.1 Bradyrhizobium sp. SHOUNA76 | reverse complement strand
CGCCGGCTCGGTCGGCTATGGCGTGCTGGTTGGCGGCACCTCCGGCTCGGGCGTGATCCTGCTCTCGCTCTTGATGGCCGCAGGGTTAGAGGGCGCCGCGGTGATCGCCACCGACGCGATGATCTCGCTCGGCACCGGCCTCATCAAAATCTCCGTGTTCGGGCTCGCCGGCGCCGTCACCGCGCAGGTGCTCGCCTTCGCGCTGCTGATCGGCGCGATCGCGATCCCCGGCGCGTTCCTCGCCAAGGCTTTCGTCGAGCGGATGCCGGTGCACATCCACACCGCGATCCTGGATGTAGCCGTCATCACCGGCGGGCTGGTGATGATCTCGGCGGCAGCGAGGCAGTTCGTCGCGTAGATATCTCGGCTGAGCGACGACAATGAATCGCAAGGAATGGTTCGTTCGTCGTTCGTTTTATGGTGGTCAATGCGCCTGTCCGACGGTCGCGGTCTTGTCGGGCTCGCCGTGACTCGCGGTATGCACGTCGCTGTCACCGACCCAGCGTGCGAGCATTGTGGCCAGTGCAAACATGAACGCGATTATCGCTATGCGCTGCATGCGATGTAAATGCCGAATGGCCCTGCAAGGTTGCGTTCCCCGCCGTGTCAGAGGTTGGAGGAACCGGTAGGCCGTCCATTATTGGAAGTGCAATCAAGGCAAAGGGGGCTTTGTTCCAGCGGAGCCTTTCACCGCGCAAGGTGTTGCGGAGAGGAACCAGGGAGATCGGACCAGGTTGCTTCGTCAACGACATGGGAGGACGCGCATGGATATGAAGGAAGCCTCGGCAATGACGGAAGCGTCCGGGCTGACGAACGAGCCCAGTGCTGTCGAGCAGACGTCCGGCCGAGCGTCGGCCTTGCCGCGGGAAAGAGCGAGCCGTCGGCCGTCTTCGTCGGACCTCGCGATGAGATGGGCTGACCAGTTGCGCGAGACAACTGTCAAGGCGCCTTTGCGCTCGCTCCTTGTCGCATTTCTTCTTGGCGCCTGGTTCGTGCGACGGCACTAGGTTGCGAGCCTTCAAGGCGAGACGTTCGTCGGCTCTCGAAAACTTGCCGGTGATAAACGGAGGGGAAGGATGAAGCTTTTTGCAATCACGGCGGCCATCCTGCTAGGCGGCATCTCGTTCGCGATTGCGCAGAGTTCAGGAGGCGGTTCGGGTGGTTCGTCATCCGCTGGCGGTGCAACCGGGACAAGCGGCACAGGAGGGTCGACGCTTTCGAACGGTACCACGCTCAACGGAACAGGCGGTTCGCCAGGCCCCAACACGTCCAATGCCAAAAGCCACCGCACCACGGGTGAGAAACTCGGCGCGGCGGCTCCTGATCAGGATAGCGGTGGGTCTCGCCCGACGTACAACACTCCAGCCGCAGACGCCGCCGTCCGGCAACTTGGAAACACCAACCCTGGCATCCTGAAGAAGTAGAGCAGCGGGCTCCTCACGACTTTTTCTGCTTCGCCTCGACATATCGTGCGAAGTTGTCGAGGATCGCCTGCCAACCGCCTTGCTGCTGCTCGACCGAGTGCGTTGGTTCGCCATCGAAGACGACCCGGACGACAACCCCATTCGGACCGGGTACGAACTCGATCTCGGCTTTTCGATCGCCGAACACGTATTCGATCCGCTTGTGTTCGACGATCTTCGTGTAGGTGCCGGCGAAGTCAAAGCCCATGCTACCGTCCTTGGCCTCCATCCGGGACGAGAAGGCACCGCCTTCTCGTAGCTCGACCGTAGCCTTGGTCGTATGCCAGTCGTCGGACGCGGTATTCCACTTCACGATGTCGGCCGGCGTCGTATAGGCCCGCCAGACCTGATCGATAGGGGCCGCTACGCTGGTTTCGACGGTGATCCTCATGGGCAATTGCTCCAGTTCGATTTCGACAGCTCGAGGTGACGACATCACCTCACGTTTGCAGGGTCCATCCACGGCACTTCCGAGAAGTGTCCATCCAAGGACGGTCGAGACTAGCTCGTGCCGACATGGTCGAGCCGTCAACGTGTCAAAAAATACAAAAGAGTGGGTAGGATGGGTTGAGCCCTTGCGAAAGCCGTCGCTTCCTTCTGTAATCATCTCCATCATGACGGGTCATCGTCATCTGAGGACGCCGTTCTTGGGAGCACGCCATTCGGGGTCGTTATGGCCCAACCTCATTCCTTGGCAATGCAATGAGATATTTATTGATTCTTTCGTTCTTACTTGCCGGCGCCGCCGTTGCAGAGGCCGCTCCACCATCGAATTGCGCAGCCAAGTTTATCGGTGACTGGCGACACTCGGGGAGCGGCAACAGAGGCACGATACTCCCCGACGGCAGAGCGCTGTGCAGCGAGCACCCGGCCTGTGTTCAGGGGACGTGGACCTGCTCGGGAAACGTATTGACCTATACGAACAGCGCAGGGACATGGAACTACACGCTCGAGCCGGATGGTAAGTCCATGTCCACAAATGGCGGTGCTGCCACCGCTGTCCGCATCGGAGCGGTGCCGGCAAACGCTCGTTCCCGGGATCTTGGTTCTGCAGCGAAGAACGTGACGGCAGACATCCTCGGCGTCGATAGAACACAGCCTAGTCCGACTGCCACTCCCGTCGCGAAGCCCATCGCCGCAGCACCTCCAAATGGAGTTCGACCGGTGGGAGCAGTGAGTTCGGCTGCACAATCCGATCCAAGCCAGTGCGTCGTAGAGAAGGCCTGGCCGAAAGCTACCGGCGTCAACTGGTACAGCTTGAAGAACAGCTGCAAGCGACGCGTGACGCTGGATTATGACGACTGCGACCTGAATCTCAGCACCAACATGGTTCAGTGCTCGACAAAGACGCTTCCACTTGCAGCACGCAGCGAATTCGGCCCGGTGCCCAATCACAAGCACCCGCTCAACGCACGTAATTTCCGCTAGCAGCATCTCGAACCTGCGAGGGTCAGTGCGTGACAAGGCACGGCCCAAAACGCTGGTGATACGGATCGAGAAGCGTGGAAGTCGCCTGCTGCCCCTCCACGACATCCACGATGTCCGCTGTTGCGCCGCTATTGGCGCAGAAACGGACATCAGGCGCGCCGGAGCCGAACTGCCCGGCTTGACCAGGATGCGGTCTTGGTCGTGCCTACTCTTCGTCCTCGTCGTCTTCCTCTTCTTCGTCTTCCTCTTCCACCTGCACGAGCGCGGCCAGCGGCAGCGTTTCGCGGAACAGGTCGCCTTCCATGCCCATCCAGAGGCAGAGCACGTCGTTCTCCTTCACCTCCGCAACCGTCAGCGGCTGGCCGCCGGATTTCAGCATCACCACATCGCCGGCTTTCAATTCCATGGATTGTTCCTTTCGAGTGATCGACTTGGAAGGGAACCTAGCAAGCGGTCATGACGGGCCGATCACGCAGGCCAGCCACGACGGGAAATTCCGCCGACGGGTTGGCGGAGCGGAGGGGGCTATGAAGTCTGTTCAAATCAGAAGAGACCGCGATCGACGCTATCAGGCCGAGAAGCCCGCAGTCGCTAATCGGTCATGCTGACTGGCTGCTGGTCAGCAGCAGGCGCCTCATCCCAAATGCATCACGGCGCGCTGAGCGGGCGGATGCACTGACACGGAAGCTGTCCCATCGCAAATTTCGACAACCCCTGTTTTGCCCGACGCGTCAAATGGATTTCGAAAAAACCGCAAGTGCTTGATTTTGCAGCGGCCGGCTACTGTGCATGGGGTTGTTTTTCAGTTTTTTGTTTGGCCCTGGTCAGGGCCGGCCCGGCACCAGTTCGGTCAGCGAGCGGATGATGCGGTCAGGCTTGACGGTCGAGCCTTCGGGCAGGCCGTCGCCATGCACGTCGATCCAGATCGAATAGATGCCGAGGCGCTGCGGCGTCACGACTTCCCATTCCAGATTGTCGCCGATCATCCAGGTGTCCTCGGCGGTGACGCCGAGTGCCTCCATCGCGTGCAGATAGGCGCGCTCCTCGGGCTTGCCGAAGCCGTGTTCGCCTTCGATCTGGATGTGGTGGAAGCGGTGCGCCAGCTCGAAGCGTTCGACCTTGGCGCGCTGGGTGTCGGCGGCACCGTTGGTCACCAGCGCGAGCTTGATGCCGAGCGCCTTCAATTCGTCGATCGCTTCATGCGCGCCGGGGAAGACGAACATCTCCTCCTCGCGATAGGCAGTGAAGCGGTCGGCGAGGCGAACGGCGAGATCGTCGGAGAGGGCGCGATGGCCGGCGGCCGCGAGCGCGGCAAAACCGCCCTTGACCGTCAGGTGCCGCGCCTCGGCGAGCTTCATCCGCCATGCGGCTTCGGCATTGGCCCAGAAGTTTCGCGCGAAGGCGAGCACGGCGGTTGCGACCAGCGCTGGCGGCAGCGGCGCCAGCTCCTCGGCAAATTCGTTCGCAATCGTGTTCCAGGCGATCTCCGGCCGGCCATAGGCCGACAGGATGGTGTCGTCCATGTCAATCAGCATGGCGCGGGGGAGCAGCTTGGAGGCGGGCTGCATCGTCGTCATGGCCATTTCACCTCGGGCGGCATCGACGACAGAATCGAGTCCACATTGCCGCCGGTCTTGAGCCCGAAGATGGTGCCGCGGTCATAGAGCAGGTTGAACTCGACATAACGGCCCCGCCGGATCAATTGCTCCTCGCGGTCCGCAGCGGTCCAGGCGCTCGCGAAATTGCGCCTGACGATGTCAGGATAGATGTTCAGGAAAGCGCGGCCGACGTCCTGCGTGAAGGCGAGGTCGGCGTCCCAGTCGCCGCTGTCGTGCCAGTCGTAGAAGATGCCGCCGATCCCGCGCGCCTCCTTGCGGTGCGGCAGGTAGAAATACTCGTCGCACCATTTCTTGTACTTGTCGTAGTCGGCAACGTCGTTCGGCTGCGCGCAGGCTTGCTTCATCGCGGCGTGGAAGGCGATCGTGTCGGCGTCCTCTTGCGTTCGCCGGCGATCCAGCACGGGCGTGAGGTCGGCGCCGCCGCCGAACCAGGCCTTGGTGGTGACGACGAAGCGGGTGTTCATGTGCACGGCCGGCACGTTCGGATTGCGCATATGCGCGATCAGCGAGATGCCGGAGGCCCAGAATTTTGGATCCTCCGCGGCGCCGGGGATCTGAGCCCGGAATTCCGGCGCGAACTCGCCGTGCACGGTCGAGCAGTGCACGCCGACCTTCTCGAACAGCCGGCCATGCATCATCGACATCACGCCGCCACCTCCGGCCGCGCCGGTATGGTCGGTACGCTGCCAAGGCGTGCGCTTGAAGCGGCCGGCTTCGCCCGGATAGAGGCTTTGTGGGGCGTCGTCCTCGAGCCGCTCGAAGCTCGCGCAGATGTCGTCGCGCAAGGCTTCGAACCAGGCGCGGGCACGGGCCTTGCGGTCTTCGATCGTCGAATTGTCCATGTGCATTCCCGGTCGCGTCCTAAGCGGAGTGTGCCGTAGGGTGGGCAAAGGCGCTCTTGCGCCGTGCCCACGTCTTTTACCGTCATCTCGAATGGTGGGCACGCTACGCTTTGCCCACCCTACAAAACCTGTCCCTATCTGATGCCGAGCGTCTTATGCGTCTGCACGCTGAGCCGCCATTGCGGATGGCGCAGGCAATAGTCGATCGCGCGCGCGGTGTTCTGGACAACCTCGGGTCCGTCCATCGGCTGCAGCGAGAAGCGCTCGAAGGCGAGATCCTCGAAGGCTTCAGGGGCGGCGAGGGCCTGCGGATAGACCAGCTTCAGCTCGTGGCCCTGGCGCAGCACCAGTTCGCTGCCGCCCTTGGGGCTGACGCAGATCCAGTCGAGCCCCTCCGGCGCTTCGATCGTCCCGTTGGTCTCGACGCCGATCTCGAAGCCGCGCGCATGGAGCGCCTCGATCAGCGCGGCGTCGACCTGGAGCAGCGGCTCGCCGCCGGTCAGCACCGCGTAGCGGTTGGCATTGGATGCCGTCCATTGCGCGGCGATAGTGTCGGCTAGTTCCGCGGCCGAGCCGTAGCGGCCGCCGAGCGTGCCGTCGGTGCCGACGAAATCCGTGTCGCAGAACTTGCAGGTCGCATCCATGCGGTCCGCCTCGCGCCCGCTCCAGAGGTTGCAGCCGGCAAAACGGCAGAACACGGACGCGCGCCCGGCATGGGCGCCTTCGCCTTGCAGGGTCAGGAAGATTTCCTTGACCGCGTAACTCAATCGTCTCTCCTCAACCTGTCAGACTTGCAGGGCCCGGATCTGCCGCAGCGCCTCGCCGGCGGCCATCGCCGCGGTCATGGCGACATTGAGCGACCGCAGCCCCGCCTTGATCGGAATCACCAGCCGCGCATCGGCGGCCTCGACCACCGCGTCGGTGACGCCGGCGCTCTCGCGTCCGAATAGCAGGATGTCCGACGTCTGGTAACGGAAATCGCGATAGTCGGTGGCGCCCTTGGTGGTGAACAATAGCAGGCGGTAGCCGTGCAAGGCGCGCCAGTCCTCGAATGTCTGCCAGGAGTCGTGCCTGACGATGCTGACATGGCCGAGGTAGTCCATTCCCGCCCGGCGGAACGCGCGGTCGGAGACCGGGAACCCCGCGGGCTCGATGATGTGGGCGGCCAGTCCCAGGCAGGCGCAGAGCCTGAGAATCGTGCCCGTGTTCTGGGGGATGTCGGGTTGGAAAAGCGCTATCTGCATCATGGGCGACGGGTTGGTTGCGGGGCGGAAATGTCTCAATAAAACATCGCCTGCCCGGGAATTCGTGCATTGCACGCTCCCGCGCCGATAGCGGGCTTGCGCTCGCCCGGCAAGGGTGCCAATAGAACGATTCTGGACTGCTGTTTCGCCTGTTTAGAGGTGGATGAGCGAAGTTCTGCCGCCGCGGGGGGCCGCGGGCGCCGGCAGCCTTTCCGGGGACCTCATGGGCGCCCCCTGGAGCGGTTCCACCGGCTGCACAAGAAGAAAGGGTTGGAATCGTGACGACAGCGTCTTCGGCGGACCATCCGACACGCCGTGATTTCTTATTCGTTGCAACCGGGGCAGCTGCAGCAGTGGGGGGCGCAGCCGCGCTCTGGCCCTTCATCTCCCAAATGAATCCTGACGCCTCGACCATCGCCGCAGGTGCGCCGATCGAGGTCGATCTCAGCCCGGTCGCCGAAGGGCAGGACATCAAGGTGTTCTGGCGCGGCAAGCCGATTTACATCAGCCACCGCACCAAGAAGCAGATCGACGAGGCGCGCGCCGTCAACGTGGCGAGCCTGCCCGATCCGCAGACCGACGAGGCCCGGGTCAAGTCTGGCCACGAGCAGTGGCTGGTCGTGATCGGCATCTGCACCCATCTCGGTTGCATCCCGATCGCTCATGAAGGCAGCTACGACGGCTTCTTCTGCCCCTGCCATGGTTCGCAGTACGATTCGTCCGGCCGCATCCGCCAGGGGCCCGCGCCCGCGAACCTGCCGGTGCCGCCGTACCAGTTCGTTTCCGACACCAAAATCCAGATCGGCTGAGCCTCGGACCCTCGTCCGAAGCTTCGCGCCGTCTCGTCGTACTATTTCCTCAGGATCGCATCATGAGCGGACCATCCGACTACCAGCCGAGCAATCCGGCCCTGCAATGGATCGAGCGGCGCCTGCCGATCTTCGGCCTCATGCACTCGTCGTTCGTCGCCTATCCCACCCCGCGCAACCTGAACTATTGGTGGACCTTCGGCGCCATCCTCTCCTTCATGCTGGGGATGCAGATCCTGACCGGCGTGATCCTGGCGATGCACTACACGCCGCACGCCGATCTCGCCTTCAAGTCGGTCGAGCTGATCGTCCGTGACGTCAACTACGGCTGGCTGCTGCGCAACATGCACGCGGTCGGCGCCTCGATGTTCTTCGTCGCGGTCTACGTCCATATGTTCCGCGGCCTTTACTACGGGTCGTACAAGGAGCCGCGCGAGGTGCTGTGGATCCTCGGCGTCATCATCTACCTGCTGATGATGGCGACCGGCTTCATGGGTTACGTGCTGCCGTGGGGCCAGATGAGCTTCTGGGGCGCCACCGTCATCACCAATTTGTTCTCCGCCATTCCCTATGTCGGCGAGAGCGTCGTGACGCTTCTCTGGGGCGGATATTCGGTCGGCAACCCGACGCTGAACCGCTTCTTCTCGCTGCATTACCTGCTGCCGTTCCTGATCGCGGGCGTCGTGGTGCTCCATGTCTGGGCGCTGCACGTCGCCGGCCAGAACAATCCTGACGGCGTCGAGCCGAAGACGGAAAAGGACACGGTGCCGTTCACGCCGCATGCCACCATCAAGGACATGTTCGGCGTGGCCTGCTTCATGCTGCTCTACGCGTGGTTCATCTTCTACATGCCGAACTATCTCGGCGACGCCGACAACTACATTCCGGCGAACCCGGGCGTGACGCCGCCGCACATCGTGCCGGAATGGTATTACCTGCCGTTCTACGCCATCCTGCGCTCGATCCCGAACAAGCTCGCGGGCGTCATCGCGATGTTCGGGGCGATCATCATCCTGTGCTTCCTGCCCTGGCTGGATGCCGCCAAGACGAAGTCGTCGAAGTATCGCCCGCTCGCCAAGCAGTTCTTCTGGATCTTCGTCGTGGTCTGCATCCTGCTCGGCTATCTCGGCGCGCAGCCGCCGGAAGGCATCTACGTCGTTGCCGGCCGGGTCCTGACGGTCTGCTACTTCGCCTACTTCCTGATCGTGCTGCCGCTGCTCTCGCGCATCGAGAAGCCGCGGCCGGTGCCGAACTCGATCTCGGATGCGGTCCTGGCCAAGACCGGGAGCAGGTCGACGCCGATGGTCTCGACCGCGATCATGCTGGCGCTCGCCGGTTCGTTGTTCGCGGGCTCGATCGACAGTGCGAAGGCGTCCGAAGGCAGCGACACGCCTCCGGGCAACAAATGGTCGTTCTCGGGCCCTTTCGGTAAGTTCGATCGTGGCGCGCTGCAGCGCGGCCTGAAAGTCTACAAGGAAGTCTGCTCCAGCTGCCACGGCCTGTCCTACATCGCCTTCCGCAACCTCGCCGAAGCAGGCGGACCAGGCTATTCAGTGGCGCAGGCGGCAGCCTTCGCTTCCGAGTACAAGGTCAAGGACGGCCCGAACGATGCGGGTGACATGTTCGAGCGTGCGGGGCGCCCGGCGGATTATTTCCCGTCGCCGTTCCCGAACGAGCAGGCCGCGCGTGCGGCGAACGGCGGCGCTGCGCCGCCCGACCTCTCCCTGATCACCAAGGCGCGCTCGTATAAGCGCGGCTTCCCCTGGTTCATCATCGATTTCTTCAGCCAGTATCAGGAGCAGGGCCCGGACTACGTCGCGGCGGTGCTTCAGGGCTACGAAGACAAGGCGCCGGAAGGCGTGACCATCCCGGAGGGCTCTTACTACAACAAATACTTCCCCGGCCACGCCATCAAGATGCCGAAGCCGCTGAGCGATGGCCAGGTCACCTTCGACGACGGCTCGCCCGCCACAGTGGCGCAATATGCCAAGGACGTCACCACGTTCCTGATGTGGACCGCAGAGCCGCACATGGAAGCACGCAAGCGCCTCGGATTTCAGGTTTTCGTGTTCCTGATCCTATTCGCGGGTCTGATGTACTTCACCAAGAAGAAGGTCTGGGCCAGCTCCCACTGAGCGGCGTAAGACGAGAAATGAAGAAGCCCCCGCAAGGGGGCTTTTTTGTTGGCGTCGCCGGTGTCCCGGACGCGCTGCAGCGTGCAAGGCTGCTGCGCAGAGCCGGGACCCAGCGTGCTCGCCGCTGGGCCCCGGATCAGCAACGCGCCACGCCGCACTGGACGATGCTTTCGCATCGCCAGGGGCGCGCTGCATTGCATCCGGGGCACGAGAGTGTGTTGTTTGGCGCGATTGCCTATCTGCCGCTCACCCGCCAAAATGCCGCCAATCGCTCCCCCAAAACTCATCGGAGGACACCATGGGAACCGCTATCACCTTCAAGCGCCCGGACGGCAAGGACGCTTCGGGCTATCTCGCCAACGCCGCGCGCGGCAACGCGCCGGGCGTGGTCGTGATCCAGGAATGGTGGGGGCTGTCGGACCAGATCAAGGGCCTGTGCGACCGCTTTGCGCTGGCCGGTTTCGATGCGCTGGCGCCCGATCTCTACAAGGGCAAGGTGGTGCCGTATCACGATACGGATTCCGCCAACAAGGAAATGAACTCGCTCGACTTCATGGACGCCACCACGCAGACCGTGCGCGGCGCCGCGCAATACCTGTCGCGCAACGGCGCCAAGGTCGGCCTGACGGGCTTCTGCCTCGGCGGCGCCGTCACCATCATCGGCGCGACCAAGATTCCGGAGCTCGCGGCCGGCGTCGTGTTCTATGGCATCCCGCCCGAGCAGGCGGCCAAGCCCGCCGACGTCAAGATCCCGCTCCAGGCCCATTTCGCCAACAAGGACGATTGGTGCACGCCGGAGCTGGTCAATGGCTTCGAAAAGGCCATGAAGGCCGCGGGCAAGTCGCTCGAGCTATTCCGCTATGACGCCGAGCACGCGTTCGTCAACGAGCAGCGCCAGGCCGTGCACGACCGAGAAGCCGCCGAGCTCGCCTGGGGCAGGGCGACGGAGTTTTTCCGGAAGCATCTAGGGTGATAGTGCCCGCGACGGCGCCACGATTTCGGTGTCGTCCCGGCCTAGCGCGCAATTGCGCGCGGGGGGCCGGGACCCATAACCACAGGATTTTGTGGTTACGGGAAATGTCACTCCGAGTCTTCGCCAAACTCCATCCTGTGGTTATGGGCCCCGGATCGGCGCTTCGCTTGTCCGGGACGACGAGCTCTGGGAGGAATGGCCAAACCCTTGACGCCGCCTCCCGGCCATGGTGAGTATCGCCCCATGAGCACCGCCGTCCGCCCAGCCCGTCTTTGGTGGCGCACCTCCTAACGAGGTGGCCGGTGCGATTTTCCTTTCCCAAATCGTCTGAGGTCGCCAACGCAGTGCGGCGGCCTGATCGTTTGTCCTGTGTGGCGTTCCCTCGGCAAGTTTCGTAAGAGGACGACATGAACAGGACAGTCTTTGCCCTCCCGGCCCGAAGCGACTATGTGACCCGCGCAGGACTTGCGATCACGCGCGTGGCCGAGCAGTTTACCGGCGGCGCCAACCGGCTCGACGATCTCATCAGCCTGCTCGACCGCCGCCGCGGCGTGGTGCTGTCCTCGGGCACGACCGTGCCCGGCCGCTACGAGAGTTTTGACCTCGGCTTCTCCGATCCGCCGCTCAAGCTCGAGACCACTGGCGTCAATTTCAAGCTGGAAGCGTTGAACGCGCGCGGGCAGGTGCTGATCGCCTTCCTCACCGACGTCCTGCGCGAACCCTGCGTGGTGATCTCCGAGAAGACCGCTTCGCGCCTGGCCGGCCACATCATCCGCGGCGACGCCCCGGTCGAGGAGGACCAGCGCACGCGCCGTGCCAGCGTGATGTCGCTGGTGCGTGATCTCGTTGCCGCCTTCTCCGCCAATGACGATGGGCTGCTCGGCCTGTTCGGCGCCTTCGCCTACGACCTCGTGTTCCAGATCGAGGATCTCGTACAGAAGCGCGCACGCGAGAGCGACCAGCGCGACATCGTGCTCTACGTGCCCGATCGCCTTCTTGCCTATGACCGCGCCACCGGCCGCGGCGTCGTGCTGAGCTACGACTTCGCCTGGAAGGGCAAGTCCACCGAGGGCCTGCCGCGCGAGACGGCCGAGAGCCCGTACCTGAAGACGCCGCGCCAAGGCTTTGCCGATCACGCGCCCGGCGAATATCGGGCCACGGTGGAGACCGCGCGCGCGGCTTTCGCCCGCGGCGATCTGTTCGAGGCGGTGCCCGGGCAACTGTTCGCCGAGCCCTGCGACCGCTCGCCGGCCGAAGTGTTCCAGCGCCTCTGCGTCATCAATCCGTCGCCCTACGGCGCGCTGATGAATCTGGGTGAGGGAGAGTTTCTCGTCTCCGCCTCGCCGGAAATGTTCGTGCGCTCGGACGGACGCCGGGTCGAGACCTGCCCGATCTCGGGCACCATCGCGCGCGGCCTTGATGCGATCGGCGATGCCGAGCAGATCCGCCAGCTCCTGAACTCGGAGAAGGACGAGTTCGAGCTTAACATGTGCACCGACGTCGACCGCAACGACAAGGCGCGCGTCTGCGTTCCCGGCACCATCAAGGTGCTGGCGCGCCGGCAGATCGAGACCTACTCAAAACTGTTCCACACCGTCGATCACGTCGAGGGCATGCTGCGCCCCGGCTTCGACGCGCTCGATGCCTTCCTCACCCATGCCTGGGCCGTCACCGTCACCGGTGCGCCGAAGCTGTGGGCGATGCAGTTCGTCGAGGATCACGAGCGCTCGCCGCGCCGCTGGTATGCCGGCGCGATCGGTGCGGTGAATTTCGACGGCAGCATCAACACCGGCCTCACCATCCGCACCATCCGCATGAAGGATGGTCTGGCCGAAGTGCGCGTCGGCGCCACCTGCCTATTCGATTCCGATCCCGCCGCGGAAGATCGCGAGTGCCAGGTCAAAGCCGCCGCCCTGTTCCAGGCACTGCGCGGCGATCCACCAAAGCCGCTGTCGACCTTCGCGCCGGATGCGACCGGCTCGGGCAAGCAAGTGCTGCTGATCGACCACGACGACAGTTTCGTGCACATGCTCGCCGATTATTTCCGCCAGGTCGGCGCCGACGTCACCGTGGTCCGGCATGTGCACGCGCTCGACATGCTGAAGCGGAAGAGGTGGGATTTGCTGGTGCTGTCGCCGGGGCCCGGCAGGCCTGAGGACTTTGCCATCAAGAAAACGATCGACGCGGCGTTGGAGAAGAAGCTGCCTGTGTTCGGCGTCTGCCTCGGCGTGCAGGCAATCGGTGAATATTTCGGCGGCGAGCTCGGGCAGCTCACGCATCCCGCCCACGGCCGGCCCTCGCGGGTGCAGGTGCGCGGCGGGCGGCTGATGCGCAATCTGCCGAACGAGATCGTCATCGGCCGCTATCACTCGCTCTTTGTCGAGCGCGACAGCATGCCGGAGGTGTTGTCCGTCACCGCCAGCACCGAGGACGGCGTCGCCATGGCGCTGGAGCACAAGACCCTGCCGATCGCCGGCGTGCAATTCCACCCGGAATCGCTGATGTCGCTCGGCAATGAGGTGGGACTACGTATTGTCGAGAATGCGTTCCGGCTGGATGCGCGCGTTGATTGAGAGGCACCAATGACCTTCGACCATGACATCAAGGCGAGCGTCCGCACCATTCCGGACTATCCCAAGCCGGGGATCATGTTCCGCGACATCACGACCCTGCTGGCGGATGCGCGGGCGTTCCGCCGCGCAGTGGATGAGCTCGTCAATCCCTGGGCCGGCAACAAGATCGACAAGGTCGCCGGCATGGAGGCGCGGGGCTTCATCATCGGCGGCGCGGTGGCGCACCAGCTTTCGGCCGGCTTCGTGCCGATCCGCAAGAAGGGCAAGCTGCCGCACACCACCGTGCGCATCGCTTACTCTCTCGAATACGGCATCGACGAGATGGAGATGCATGTCGACGCGATCCAGCCCGGCGAGCGCGTCATCCTGGTCGACGATCTCATCGCCACCGGCGGCACCGCCGAAGGCGCGGTGAAGCTGCTGCGCCAGATCGGCGCCAACGTCGTCGCCGCCTGCTTCATCATCGACCTCCCCGAGCTCGGCGGCGCCGCCAAGCTGCGCGCCATGGACGTGCCGGTGCGCACGCTGATGACGTTCGAGGGGCACTGACCGCCGCTGCGGTCAGATCATCTCGGCCTTCATCTCCGCCCGCCAATGCAGCATGCGCTCATTCAAAAGCGCGTTCCTGACATAGGCGCTCTCCTCGTCGTCCAGGCGCTCGCATTCGCCGAAGGTGAGGCTCGTCTCGCCATGCGTGCTCCAGGCGGCCTGGAGGCTGCGGCACGTGTGGCTGCCCTGGCGTAGCGAGAACCAGATGCGGTTCTGGATCGTCTCCAGGTTCGGCGCCTGGCCGACCCAAGCCTCGCCCGAGGCGGCGCAGCGCACGACGAAGATGCCCGCGATGGTCTTTCGCTCCTTGTAGGCGGCGATCGCTGCTTTCCGGTCAATGCTCATGGTGACGGGCCTGGTTGAGGGACGTTGCTGCGCAATCCCAGTAGCGGCCGCCTTGTCTTCTGTCAATATTACCCGGGTAAAATATTCAAGACCGCTGCAGGATCAGGCTGAGCTCGAGCTCGCGGAAGGCGAGGTAATTGCGTCGGGTCCACTGATGCAGCTCGGTGGACGAATCCTTCTCCTGGCGCAGATAGCCGGTGAAGGAGAAGTTCAGCCGGTCGATATAGGTCTTGAGGAAGCCCGGCAGCGCGGGCAGGCGGAACAGCCGGCCGCCCGCCATCGCGGCCGGCAGCTCGCCGCGTACGACATATTCGTTGTCCACCGTGATCAGATTCATGCGCGGGATCTGTCCGCGCAGCATCTCGTGGGCGCGAAGTGAGACGCGGTCGGTGTCGGCGATGAACAGGATCTGAGGCGCGACATGGCGGCGCGCTGCCTCCTTCAACAGGCCGATCTCGTCGGTCATCTTGAAGAACTCGTCGAAGGCGTGGAAGCCGAGGTCGATTACCTTGGCGAGGCCGTCATCGACGATGACGCGGTCCATCAGCTGCATCTTGCCGTAGGTGTCGATCACGTCGGCGGTTTCGGTGATCCCCGGCAGATAGTCGAGCAGCGACGGCTCCTTCAGATTGACGTCGAAGGCCGCGACGTTGCCGTTCTTGAGCAGCAGGAATTCGCTCAATAGCCGCGCCAGCAGGGTCTTGCCGACCTGCGGGCGGGGCGAACAGATGATGTAGACGGGCGTCGCGGGCATCACGAACTATTATCTGAGCGAACTCACCGCCCAATCCAGCCGTATCCGCCCGGGGTTCGCAACTATTTTTCGCTGTTGCGGGTCGCGGGTTTCGAACCGACGATGTCGGTCAGGCGGATGCGGTCGAACTCGCTCCAGACGTTGGCCAGCCAGTGCCGGACATAGCCGCGCAGCACGAACGAATAGTTCGCGGCATCGTCGTTGATGCCCTTGTTGGCGACGAATTTCAGGAACGGGACGGAGGACACCTCGACCTGCTCATAGGCCATTTCGTTGAGTTTTGGGATGGTCAGCTCGGTCGCGTCCTTGATACGGTGGAAGTAGGAATTATAGGTCGCCTGGTCCCACTGGAAGAACTGGGTGTCGTTGATGAAGTTCTTCACCAGGAAATATTTCGCGCCGGTCATGAAGCCCGCGGTCTCGGCGATCTCCTCCAGCGAGGCGATCGAGGGGCCCAGGATGTGGAACACCGCGAAAGTGATCTGGCCGGCCTTGGCGGCGTCGAGGAAGCCGATGTCGCGCAACGAGGCCAGTGCAGGCGAGAGCAGGCCGGCGCGGACGTCGATGACGGTGACCGAAGGGCTGACAGCGTTGAGCGTGTCAAAAATCTTCATCTGATCCGACGTGGTCGTCATGTCGACGATCTCGGTGATATCGGGGTGGAAGCGCTTCAGGGTTCCGCGCGGCGACTCCGTGTCGAAGGCGCGCGTCGGCACGTTGTTGGCGGAAAAATAATCGAGCAGGGTGCGCGATACCGTGGTCTTGCCGACCCCGCCCTTGTCCGCGCCCACCACAACCACTGCCGGCTTTGCCATTGCTGTCCCCTAACGCGCGCCCCCGATCGCGAGGTCGCAATCGGCCGGGCCCCAAATCGATGTCCGAAGGATGTCCCAAGTCTGCTGTTGGGCGCGAACATGGCAGAAACAAGGGAGAATTCAATTCCGCAGGCCCCAGTTACGGCAATTCCCGAGGTTTTTCCCAATCGCAATCAAACCTGCCGCGCGTGGCGTCCAATGACGTGCTCAATGGCGGCCCCAAGGTCCCATGGGATTGCCGATGGGATTGCCTATCGGGTTGCTGCTTGCGGTTCCGGCGGGGCTGGGTGCTGGCGCCGGCGGCGGGTTGGTCGAGCCGCCTGCATCGTTCCAAGGCCCCTGCCGCAGCGGTGGCGGCGCATCCCGCTGATCGGCTTGCGCTTCTGGTTCTTCCTCCTCATAGCCCGGCGGCGGCAACGGACCGGAATCATGGCCGCCGGCGAACTTGACCAGCGCGTCGACCCGGGACTGCACCGACGGATGAGTGGCAAACAAATCGGCAAAGCCCTCGCGCGGATTGTCGACGCAGAGCTCCATCACCGCGGAGGTCGCGCCCGGCAGCTCGCCGCGGTTCTCGATCTTGCGCAGCGCCGAGATCATGGCGTCCGGATTTTTGGTCAGCTCGACGGAGCCTGCGTCGGCAAGATATTCGCGCGAGCGCGATAGTGCGAGCTTCACCACCTGCGACAACAGCCAGGCGACGACGATCAGCACGACCGCGATGATGATGACGATCACCGCACCGCCGCCGGAGCTCTTGCTGTCGCTCGATGACGAGGAGGATCGCGAGGATGAAGAGGATCCCGACGACCACGATCCCCCGCCGGAGCTCCAGTTGAAATTCGTGAACAGGCGGAAGAACAATTCGCCGAAGAAGCCGACCACGCCAGCGATGATGACGGCGACGACCATCAGCTGCACGTCGCCGTTCTTGATGTGGGTCAGCTCGTGGCCCAGCACCGCCTCGATCTCCTTGTCATCAAGTGCATCGAGGAGACCGGTGGTGACGGTGATCGAATATTGCCGCGGATTGAGGCCGGTCGCGAACGCGTTCAGCGCCGGGCTCTCCATGATCTTCAGCTTCGGCATGGTGATGCCGCGCGAGATGCAGAGGTTTTCGAGCAGATTGTAGAGCCGCGGCTCTTCCTGCCGGGTGACGTCGTGGCCGCCGGTCACCGCGTCGATCATCGACTGGTGGAAGAAATAGGCGATCACGATCCAGACCGCCGCCACGATCGTCGCAACCGGTGCGGCCACGATCAGATCGTGGAGGGCGCGCCTCAGATAATAGACGACGGTCTCATTGCCGTTGATGACGACTTCGGCGACCAGCGCGCCGGCATAGACCAGCACGTAGACCAGCGCGAACAGGCCGGCGAGCAGCAGCATCGAACGAAACTTGTTCGAGGCGATGTGCGTGTAGAGACCATACGCGGCCATGACGCGATGCCCTGCCGGCCTATCGGCTCAAATCAGAACTTCACCTGAGGCGTCGCCTCGACCTCGGTGCGGCTGGCGCCGAGATCGAAGAAGTCCTTCCTGGTGAAGCCGAACATGCCGGCGAACAGGGCCGCAGGCAGCTGCTGGATGCCGGTGTTGTATTCCTGGACCGCGTTGTTGAAGAAGCGGCGGCTCGCCGCGATCTTGTTCTCGAGGTCGGAGAGCTCGGATGCGAGCTGCTGGAAATTGGCGTTGGCCTTGAGGTCCGGATAGGCCTCCGACAGCGCGATCAGCCGGCCGAGCGCACCCGAGAGCTGGTTCTCAGCCGCGGACACCTGCGCCGGCCCCTGCGCCGACATCGCCGAGTTGCGCGCCTTGATGACGTCGTCGAGCGTGCCGCGCTCATGCGAGGCATAGCCCTTCACGGTCTCCACCAGGTTCGGGATCAGATCGTGGCGCTGCTTGAGCTGCACGTCGATATCGGCAAAGGCCTGGCCGACACGCTGGCTCAGCGCCACCAGGCGGTTGTAGGCGCTGAACGCCAGGAACACGAGGACGACGATGACGCCGAGAACGATCCAGCCGGTCGACATGGAGAACTCCTGAAGGGGGAAGAAGGCGGGCGCTAGGGTAGACCAAATTGGCGCGAAGCGAGAGCCCGGCGCAAAGGGGAGGTAAGACTTGGTCGAATGGGAAGCCGCTCGAGTTCAAGGCAAGAGAGGCCAGCGAAATTAACTTTCGGACATGATCGCGTCGCCCCAGCGCCAGCGCCGGGCGTCGGCATAGGCCGCCTTGTCGCGTCGCGGGACTTTCGCCAATGCGACCCCAGCCCCGGTGCAGAGCTTCGCCGTGATCTCGGCCTTGCCGACATCCGGCGG
>NZ_JALBHA010000769.1:0-2064 GCF_023006445.1 Bradyrhizobium sp. SHOUNA76 | reverse complement strand
GGTCGCCGCGCCCGCTGCAATGGCAGCGCTCCTGCCCCAGTTCGCCCCGCCCGCGGCCGAAATCGTCGCGGCCCCCGACCGCGTCGTCGAATTCACCCTCAGCCTGGACGGCCTGGAGGCCAAGTACCCGCTGCTCAGGAACGCGTTCTAAGGCGGCGAGGGCAGAAGCAGCCACCCCTCTCGTTTCGTCATCCTGAGGCGCGAGCGATGGGGCGCATCGCGCCCCATCGGGAGCCTCGAAGGATGAACGGCCCGTCTTTCGCCAGACCGCGCTACTTCTTCGATCTCGGCATTCCCCCGCGCCGCCGGGCAAACTGGCTCACGGCCTCCCAATCCGATCGAATGAGCGCTTCCTTCTTTGCGCGGCTCCATCCCTTGAGTTGCCGCTCGGCGGCAATGCCATCGGTGATGCGATCGAAATATTCGGACCACACCAGGACGACTGGCCGCCTCGAATAAGTATATCCGGGATAAGCTCCGGCGTTGTGCTCATCGACACGCTTTGACGTGTCCTCGCCGGTCGCGCTTCCAATGTAGAACGAGCCATCCGCGCATCTCAGCATGTAGATATAGATGCCCACAACATCATCCTTCGAGGCTCCCCACGTGGCGCGTTGCGCCACGTGTCTCGCACCTCAGGATGACGGCAGTGCTTGGGTTGTCAAATTTTATTGCGACAACCTCAGGATATCCCGTCATCCTGAGGTGCGAGTTTCGCGGTGCAGGGCACCGCGGAGCGAGCCTCGAAGGATGAACGGCCCGGCTGTTAGCCGCGCCTACCGCCGCACGGCATTCCCGCCGAGCACCACCTGCGCAAACCGCTGCGCGCCGTCCGCTGACAGATCCGAGGTCACTGCACGGGCGTGATCGAGGCCGACCACGGCGCCGCGTGGGGTCTCCGAGATCATGTTGTTGTTGACCAGCGCGATGCCGGCGCCCGGAACGACGGAGACGCCGACACCCGCCAGGGCCTTGCGGATCACGTTGCCCGTGATCGCGACGTCGCGCAGATATTTGCCCCAGCCGGCGACGATGCCGTAGGACGGCGCGTTCTCGATCACGTTGCCGGTCACCGATGAATCGGCCTCGATGTAGATGCCGACGCCGGCGTCGTCGTCCGGCGCGGTGCCGATCGGGCGCTTCGGGATCAGATTGCGGATGATGTTGCCCTGGACCACCGCGATGCGGCCGCCTTCGTTGAAATTGCAGACGGAGACGCCGACGGCGGCGCCATCCACGGTGTTGTTGGCGATCACTGCCGCTTCGAAGCCGAACTCTGAATACAGCGCGACCTCGCGCACGTCGCTGACGCTGTTGCCTGATATGTGGATGTTCGAAGCGGAGTTGCCGCGCACCGCCGAGTAATCACAGTTCCTGATGCGGTTGCCGCGCACGATCACGTTGCCGGCACGGAAGGCGTTGATGGCGTTGCCGTACTGACCAGAGCCGCCGGGCCCGGCCTTGATGTTCTCGATGCGGTTGTCAGTGACCAGCGTGCCGTCGTCGCCGATCGCGGTGCGCAGGATCTCGATCCCGTTGTCGTTGGTACCGATGATGGTGTTGCGGGAGACGTTGAGGCCTTTGGCATCGAACGACACCACCGCCGTCAACGCGATGTCAGTGAAGATATTGCCGGAGATCTCGCCGGACACCTGCTCGAGCCAGATCCCGCTGCCGCCCGCGTTCATGATCTCGCAATCGGCGATGCGGACGTCGCGTCCGCCGAGAACGTGGATCAGCCCGCGGCGCGTCGGCAGCGGAATGCTGCCGCCGTCGAAGGTGATGCCGGTGATGCCGGTGAGGCCGATGGAGCCAGAGCCGTCGCTCTGGATCGCCGAGGCGCCGCCGGTGAAGAGAATCTTCGTCGCTCCGCGCACACCGATCAGTTGCGCGCCGTTCGGCAGCCGCAGCAGCCCGCTGCGGTAAACGCCGGGCGGTAACGCCAGCGGCATCTGCGCCCGCGCGGCCTCATCGATTGCACGTTGGAGCGCGCGGGTCTGATCTTCGCTGCTGCCGGGCCTTACGCCATATTGCGTGGCATCGCGGCCGAGCAGGGACGTCAGC
>NZ_JALBHA010000768.1:0-2066 GCF_023006445.1 Bradyrhizobium sp. SHOUNA76 | reverse complement strand
CGTCGAAGCGGGAGGCGCCGTAGCCGCCGGTGCCGCCCCAGGCCGAGCCGCCCTTGGATTCGGTGATCTCAACATTGGCCGCCGGCAGTTCGTCGAGGAAGCGCGACGGGATCGTGGTCGACCAGGTGCCGTGGATGCGCCGGTTGGTCGCGAAATAGATCATCGCGCGGCGGCGGGCGCGGGTCAGGCCGACATGGCCGAGCCGGCGCTCTTCTTCCAGGCCGGCGCGGCCCTGTTCGTCCAGCGTGCGCTGGCTCGGGAACAGGCCTTCTTCCCAGCCGGGCAGGAAGACGTTGTCGAATTCCAGCCCCTTGGCTGAATGCAGCGTCATCAGCGACACCGCGTCCTCATCGGCGCCGCTGTCGCGGTCCATCACCAGAGAGATGTGCTCGAGGAACCCTTGCAGGTTCTCGAACTCCTCCATCGAGCGCACCAGCTCTTTCAGATTCTCCAGCCGGCCCGCGGCGTCGGCCGAACGATCCTTCTGCCACATCTCGGTATAGCCGCTCTCGTCGAGCACGATCTGGGCGAGATCAGTGTGGGCGGTGACCTCGCGCTGGGCGCGCCAGCGGTCGAACTGGGCGACGACGTCGCGAAGCGAGCCGCGCGCCTTCGGCTTCAGCTCGTCGGTCTCGACCACCGCGCGGGCCGCTTCGAACAGGGGAATGCGGCGCTTGCGGGCGTGATCGTGCAGCATCTGCACGGTGGCATCGCCGAGGCCCCGTTTGGGCACGTTGACGATGCGCTCGAAGGCGAGATCATCGGCCGGTGAGTTGATGACGCGCAAATACGCCAGCGCGTCGCGGATTTCGGCGCGCTCGTAGAAGCGCGGGCCGCCGATGACGCGATAGGGCAGGCCGAGCGTGACGAAGCGGTCTTCGAACTCGCGCATCTGGTAGGAGGCGCGCACCAGGATCGCGACCTCGTTGAGCTTCTCACCCTTACGCTGGATCTGCTCGATCTCCTCGCCGATGCCGCGGGCTTCCTCCTCCGAATCCCACGAGCCCGTGACCGTGACCTTCTCGCCGTCCTGGTCCTCGGTGCGCAGCGTCTTGCCGAGCCGGCCTTCGTTATGCGCGATCAGATGCGAGGCGGCGGCGAGGATGTGGCCGGTCGAGCGGTAGTTGCGCTCCAGTCGAATGACCTTGGCACCGGGGAAATCGTGGTCGAAGCGCAGGATGTTGTCGACCTCGGCGCCGCGCCAGCCATAGATCGACTGGTCGTCGTCGCCGACGCAGCAGATGTTTTTGGTGGGGCCGGCGGGAGCAGCCGCCAGTGCCGCGCGCTCGGTCATTCCGGGATGCGCCGAAGGCGCAGACGCGGAATCTCGATCTGAGGACTCACTGCTGGATTCCGGGTTCGCGTCTTCGACGCGCCCTGGAATGACAGTGGGCGGAGCAGGCTTCGAAGGCGCCTGCGACAGCAGCCGCAGCCACAGATATTGCGCGACGTTGGTGTCCTGATATTCGTCGACCAGGATGAATTTGAAGCGCTGCTGGTACTGCCGGAGAATATCCGGATGCTCGCGGAAGATGCGGATGTCTTCGAGCAGCAGATCGCCGAAATCGGCGGCGTTCAAGATCTTCAGCCGCTCCTGGTAGCTCGCATAGAGCTTGCCGCCCTTGCCGTTGGCGAAGATGGCGGCTTCGCCTGAGGGCACCTGCGACGGCGTCAGGCCGCGGTTCTTCCAACCATCGATCAGACCGGCCAGCATCCGCGCCGGCCAGCGCTTGTCGTCGATGTTGTCGGCCTGCAGTAGCTGCTTGAGCAACCGGACCTGGTCGTCGGTGTCGAGCACAGTGAAATTCGACTTGAGCTGCGCCAGCTCGGCGTGGACGCGCAGGATGCGGCCGCCGATGGAATGGAAGGTGCCGAGCCACGGCATGCCTTCAACGGCGTGGCCGAGCATCTGGCCGAGCCGGTGCTTCATCTCGCGCGCGGCCTTGTTGGTGAAGGTCACCGACAGGATCTCGGCGGGACGGGCGCGGCCCTGGCTCAGGATATGGGCGATACGCGTGGTCAGCACGCGCGTCTTGCCGGTGCCGGCGCCGGCCAGCACCAGGACC
>NZ_JALBHA010000767.1:0-2079 GCF_023006445.1 Bradyrhizobium sp. SHOUNA76 | reverse complement strand
ACCGGCTCGCACTGGGCCAGCAAGGCCGGCGCGACGGTGGCGTGGCGGCAGGCCTCGCCGATCTGCTGCGCCAGGTCGTACATGTTCGGCGCCATTCGCATGCCGAGCAGGACCGTCGGGTTGAACTTGCGGGCCTCGGCATAGGCGACGCCCTTGTCGAGCAGTGTGGACAGATTTCGCAAGTAGGGCACGAAGAGGCCGACCGAGGCCTCGTACATTGAGATCGTCACCTCTGAATTCCTTCCAATTGCGCCTCGCCAGCGACGGGCATCTGGGCTAAATCCACACCTCAAGAGTTGCACAATGGCAGTTCGGGCATGGGTGGAAAAGAGATGATCGTTCGAAGGGCTGTTCGAATCCTGGCGGCTGTGGCCGTCGCGTTGCTGGCAAACCTTTCGGCCCATGCGCAGCAGGCGCCCTCGCGCCTCGACGAGATCGTCAAGCGCGGCACTCTGCGCGTCGGCATGACCGGCGACTACAAGCCCTTCACCTACCTGGACAAGACCACGCAGCAGTTCAGCGGCTTCGACGTCGACATGGCGGAAGCGCTCGGCAAGGCGCTGGGGGTCAAGGTCGAGTTCGTCCCCACGGCCTGGCCGAAGCTGATGAAGGATTTCGAGGCCGACCAGTTCGACATCGCCATGGGCGGCGTCTCGGTCACGCTCGACCGGCAGAAGAAGGGATTCTTCTCGACACCGATCATGCGCGAGGGCAAGACCCCGATCACGCGCTGCGCCGACGTCGGTAAATACCAGACGCTTCCGGACATCGACAAGAAGGGCACCCGCGTGATCGTCAATCCCGGCGGCACCAACGAGCGTTTCGCACGCGCCAATGTCAAGGACGCCGAGATCACCGTCTTCCCCGACAACACCGTGATCTTCGACGAGATCGCCAAGGGCAACGCCGATCTGATGATGACGGACGCCTCCGAGACGCGCTACCAGCAGAAGCAGCACGCCGGCGTGCTCTGCGCGGTGCATCCCGAAAAACCATTCGACTTCTCCGAGAAGGCCTATTGGCTCCAGCGCGACGTGGCGCTGAAGGCCTTCGTCGACCAATGGCTGCACATTTCCATGGAAGACGGCAGCTACAAGAAGATCTACGCCGCCTGGTTCGACTGACATGCGAAGGAAATTGGCGGTCGTAATTGTGCTCGGGATCAGCGGGTTCCACGGTGCGCTCGCACAGTCGAAGTTCACACCCGCGACCGGGCCGGCATGCAAGGACGAGTCGACAGACGAGCTCGGTCTGTGGACCTGCCCGGGTCCGGCCGGTTACGTGGTGCGCTTTGCCGACGAAGGCAACATCGTATCGGTCACGATTGCGCCTCGGGGCGGAATCGAGAAGGTGTCCGGGCCGACCGCGCAATGGCGCGGCGCCGGCAAGTCGTTTGGCGGAAAGGTGCAATGGATCATGCGTGCCGGCGCACCAAGGGCCGCTGTGATCCGCACCTGGCGACGGGTCGACGTCGATGAGAAGGAGCTCCAGGAGCTCTCCGTGTTCGGGATCAGCGGCGCAAATGCCTGCCTCGTTGGTTCGGTCGATGTTCATGCCGATAAGGCGAACGACGCAGCGCTTGCCCGCGCCCAACAGGCGGCCAATGCGGGTTGTCCGCGGAAGTAGACGGGGCGCACTGGATTTTCGCTGATCAGGCGCCGACCGGCGCCGCCCCGCCCAACTCCAGGCAGAGTTCGGCGTTATTGAACCAAGGTCAGCACGAGCACGACTCATACCGAGAACAGTGATCTAGATCACTTTTGAAGATCGAACCGGGGCGTAAGCGTCTGGTCCGGGGACTATCTGCTCAGGAGATGGAAATGAGGAAGCTGTTGGCCGCGGCCGCATTCCTTTTGGCGAGTACAGCTGCTCAAGCACAATACACTTTCGAATATGGCGGGCGCACCATCCGGATCGATCCGGACCGCGGCACGGTGCAGATCCCGGGCGTGTACGACAACACCGGCCAGGGCAAGGCCAAGAAGGCCAAGAAGAACGAGCAGGCGCCGCAGCAAGCCACCGTCGATCCGCAAGCGCCGGCTGCTCCGGCACCTGCGCCCGCTCCTGCCGCACCGCCCG
>NZ_JALBHA010000766.1:0-2084 GCF_023006445.1 Bradyrhizobium sp. SHOUNA76 | reverse complement strand
CAGCCGATTGCGCGGGTGCGGGGGTGGCCGGCGCCTGCGCATGCGACTGCGAGGCCGGCGTCAGCAACAACAGCATCGCGGCTGCGGGCGCGGCCAACCATGTCGTCAGGCAAAAAGGGCGGAGAGAACTCATTAACGCTAGACCTCAATTTTGCTGCTGGGCCGGCTCCAGATGGGCAGCGTCGATCACGAACTGTGCCAACGCCCGGCCAAGGCAATCATGGACCTGTTTCGCCAGTTCGGGCCCGCGGGACGGGCTGAACAGGTCGAACTGACCCTGGTCATTCCACTGCCGCATGATCGCGAAACGATCGAACAGCGGAATATCATGCTCCTGCGCCACCACGCGCATATTATCGAGAAACGGTTGCGCCGAGATCATCGTTTCGGTGCGCGGGCTGTACTGCAAATTCATCAAGACGACGTCAGCCCCTGCCTTTTGCAACGCAACAACCCCTTCGGTCACGGCGCTGCGAAATTCGTCGGGATCGATGGATCGGATGGCATCCACGGTCCCGGTTTGCCAGACGACCAAAGTAGGCGTTTTTGCTTCTATCAGCTTAACGAAGGTAGACGCGGCCTCCTCCGCCGTTCTTTTGCTCTGTATTTCTACGGAGACGTGCACCACCTCGGACGCAGGCAGCTTCTCCTTAAGGATCGCCTCCATGCGCGCCGGATAGGAGCTGCTCTCCGAAGACGGAATCGTGGTCGAGCGGCTGCCGATGACGAGGATGTCGAGCGGTTTGCCGGCCTTGAGGGCATCGGCGACCTTGAGAAGCCGACTTTCGCTGGTAAGCAGATAAGACGGCAGTTCGCATGCCGCGGGCGCGGCAGGCGCAGCATCGCCCGCGCGCGCCACAGGCGCGGCGAGGCTACCGCATAGCAGGATCAGGCTCAGGAGAACCTTCGCCTTCATCAGCCCCCTCCCGCCAAATCGGCGTTGCCGACGGCGTTTTTGGTTTTCGCACCGCTCTTGTCAGCCACCCGCTTGTACCACGAAATCACCCACGCCACGCCCCACATGATCAGGACCCCGGAGAGACTAATCAGCGCATGCATGGCTGCGCCGCCGGAGACTTCGGCGAGAATGAAATGGCCGGCAAAGGCCAGGAAGACGCCGAGGCAGAAGATCTCGAGCGAATGCTGGCCACATAGAATCAATGGTCGCAGCCAGCGCGATTTCAAGCCCGGCCAATCCCGGGGCAGGAAGCGCACGGTGAGGGCGGCCAGCGCCAGGAAATGCGTGAAGCGCAGCACGTCGAGATCGGTCTTGTCGATCGGGTACATCCACTGCTCGATCCGCTTCGGCATGAAGTGGGAGAGCTGCGGCACGTACCAGGTCAGCGTCACGCAGAACGCCGCCGCGAGATAGGCGATCGATATCCACATCGTCACGGGCGAGGCCAGGATGCGCGACATCCGTCGCGCACCTCCGAGCGCGCACCATGCACCGAACACGAACAGCAATTGCCAGGCGAAGGGATTGAAGGCCCAGAACCCGTTCGGATAGGCCGACAGATAGAGATCGTATTCCCAGGTGACGACGTAGAGCGCGACCGAGAGGCCGAGGGTGAAGTCGGGGCGCCATTTCATCGACCACAGGATCAGCGGCAGCGCCAGCATCAGCACGATGTAGAGCGGCAGCACGTCCATGTTGACCGGTCGGAAGCGCAGCAGCAGCGCCTGCACGATGGTGATGTCGGGCTGCTTGAGGAAATCCAGGATGCCCATTTCTTCGGTGTAGAGCGGGTTCTCGAACCTGGTCGCGACATAGGAGATTTCTGCGAGGAAGATCGTGAACAGGAAGACGTGAGCGACATAGATCTGCCAGACCCGGCGCAGGATGCGGGCGGTGGCGATGAGGACGCCGCTCTCCAGCATCGCCCTTCCGTAGACGAAGGCGGCGGTGTAGCCGGAGATGAAGATGAAGATCTCGGTGGCGTCGCTGAAGCCGTAATTGCGGATGGTGAACCACGTCAGGAGACTGGCCGGCAGATGGTCGATGAAGATCAGCCACAGCGCGAGGCCGCGGAACAGGTCGAGCCGGAGCTCGCGCTCGCCGATGGCGGGCAGCGTGATCGCCG
>NZ_JALBHA010000765.1:0-2092 GCF_023006445.1 Bradyrhizobium sp. SHOUNA76 | reverse complement strand
CGCGGGGCGCCACGCTGTACGTCACGCTGGAGCCGTGCTCGCATTTCGGCAAGTCGCCGCCTTGTGCCGATGCGGTAATCGCTGCCGGGATCAAGCGGGTGGTGTCGGCGATCGAGGATCCCAATCCTGAGGTCGCGGGGCAGGGGCATGCGCGCCTGCGCGCCGCCGGCATCACGGTAGATTTGGGCCTGTGCGCGGCGGAAGCCGCATTCGACCATGCCGGGCATTTCCGCCGTATCCGGGACAAGCGTCCGCATGTGATCCTGAAGCTCGCGGTCTCGCCCGACGGCAAGATCGGCGCTGCCGGCGGCAAGCCGGTGGTGATCACCGGCGAAGCGGCGCGCAATCGCGTGCATCTGCTCCGCGCCCAGAGCGATGCGATCCTGGTCGGCATCGGCACGGTGCAGGCGGACGATCCGCTGCTTACCTGCCGCCTGCCGGGCATGACGGCGCGCTCGCCGGTGCGCGTGGTGCTCGATCAGAGCCTGCGCATTCCCGGCGCGAGCAGGCTCATAGGCTCCGCGCGCGAGACGCCGCTCTGGGTGGTGGGTTCTGAGCTTGCGGAAGCCGCAGCTGCGACGCGTCTCGGTGCGACCGGCGCGCAAGTGATCCGCGTCCCGCCGGCAAATGCCTCCGAGCTCGATTTGCCCGCCGTGCTGCATGCGCTGGCCGGGAAGGGCATCACCCGCCTGATGGTCGAGGGCGGCAGCAGGGTTGCGTCCTCGTTCGTCGCGGCCGACCTCGTCGACGAGATCTGGCTGTTCCGCGGGACGGAAGCGGTGGGCTCCGGCGGCGTCGATGCGCTCGATGCATTGCCCCTGTCGAAAATCACGCAGTCGCAGGCCTACAAGGTTCATGCTAGCGAAACATTCGACAAGGATACTCTCACCATCTACGAGCGTGCGTAATGTTCACCGGCATTGTCAGCGATATCGGCGAGATCGTCAGCTTCACGCCCGTGGCGCAGGGCCAGCTGCACCGGCTGCGCATCGCCTGCAGCTATGACCAGACCACGATCGCCGACGGCGCCTCGATCGCCAGCAACGGCGTGTGCCTCACCGTGGTCGCCTCCGGCGTCGCAGGCGGCAAAACCTGGTATGAGGTCGATGCGGCTGCGGAGACGCTGGCGCTGACGACGGCGAAGCACTGGAAGCTGGGCACCAAGCTCAACCTCGAGCGTGCACTCAAGATCGGCGACGAGCTCGGCGGCCACATCGTCGCCGGCCATGCCGATGGCATTGCGACCATCGTCAGCCGCGAGGACCTGCCCGACATGGCCCGGTTCGAGCTGTCGACCACGCGGGAGCTGGCGCGGTTCATCGCCACCAAGGGCTCGATCACGCTCGACGGCGTCTCGTTGACGGTCAATACGGTCAAGGACGTGACCTTTTCTGTGCTGATCATCCCGCACACGCTGACGGTGACGACGATCGGCGGCTGGAAGGCGGGCGCCGAGGTCAATATCGAGGTCGATTTGATGGCCCGCTACGCGGCGCGGCTGACGGAAATGACGGCCTAGCCGTCATTCCGGGATGGTCCGAAGGACCAGACCCGGAATCTCGAGATTCCGGGTTCGCTTCGCGCCCCGGAATGACAGTCTTTGAACTTGGCTTACCCGCCTGCGGCGACTACATAACGCGCCGACCACTGTAGAGTAGAACGGATCGAACGATGGCAGACGCGCGGCGCGCACCCCTGAAGGACCAGACCGACATTTCCGGCGCGCGCGCGCTGATTGTCGAGGCGCGGTTCTATGACGATCTCCAGGACGCGCTGCTGGACGGCGCCATTGCCGAGCTGAAGGCGGCCGGCCTGACGCATGACGTCATCACGGTTCCCGGCGCGCTGGAGATTCCGGCGGCAGTGGCCATCGCGGTGGATGCCGCGGCGGCGAACGGCAAGCCCTATGACGCCGTGATCGCGCTCGGCTGCGTCATCCGCGGCGACACCATTCACTTCGAGATCGTGTCGCAGGAATCCTCGCGCGCGCTGATGGACCTTGCGGTTTCGCGCAAGCTGCCGCTCGGCAACGGCATCCTCACCGTCAACAATGAGGCGCAGGCGTGGGCGCGGGCGCGCGCCAGCGAGCTCG
>NZ_JALBHA010000764.1:0-2102 GCF_023006445.1 Bradyrhizobium sp. SHOUNA76 | reverse complement strand
GATTGACCAGGCCCCGCTGGCGCCGACGGCCGAGCCGACCCCGCCCTCCGACCGCTGGAAGGGCCTGACCGAGCCGGGCACCGCACTGGCGCAGGGCCTGGATGCCATCGTCGACAAGGATTCCACGTTCGACCCGCGTCATTTCATCTCGGGCGCCCGGGGCGCCTACGAGATGATCGTGCTGGCCTTTGCCAATGGCGACCGCCGTGCGCTGCGCGACCTGTTGTCGTCGGACGTCTATGACAGCTTCGACGCCGCCATCAAGGAGCGCGAGAAGAACGAGCAGAAGACCGAGACCCGCTTCGTCTCGATCGACAAGGCCGAGCTCGTCGGCGCCGAGCTGCGCGACCGTACTGCCCAGCTCACGATCCGTTTCGTCTCGCAGATGATCTCGGCCACCCGAGACAAGGCCGGCAACATCGTCGACGGCAGCGCCGATACGGTCGCCGACATCACCGACATCTGGACTTTCGCCCGCGACATCACCTCTCGCGATCCGAACTGGAAGTTGGTTGGCACCGGAAGCGCGAATTAGGGTCTTTCTGAAGACCAGCGCGACCGCGCTTTGCGCAGGCGTCGTCGTGCTGTCGTCGTTTTCGCTCGGCGCCGAGGCGGCGCGGCGCCACTATCGCAGCCACCACCATCATCTCCCGCAATTGCCTGCCGCTCCGCCGCGGGCCTTGCCCTATCCGCAGCTCCCGCTGCCGTTCGAAATTCCCGGCGCGCAATATCTGCCGTTGGCCTGGGCGGACGTGAAGGGCTGGGGCGATGACAATCATCTCGCGGCGTACAAAACGTTCCGCGCCAGCTGTCGGACCATCAATGCGCAGACCGGCGCGGCTGAGCCGAAGGCCGAATCAAAAGCAATTGGCGGCTCGCTCAACGAACCTTGCAGGGCGGCAAAATCGCTCGAGCTCACCGACGACGCCAAGGCAAAGACCTTCTTCGAGGACAACTTTTCGCCGCTGCGGATCTCGCGTCTCGGCGAGCCCGACGGTTTCGTCACCGGCTATTACGAGCCGGTGCTGGAGGGATCGCGCACGCAGACCGATGTCTACAATGTTCCGGTCTATCGCCGTCCCTCGAATCTGTTCGTGCGCGGCTACAAGCAGGACTCGGTCAGCCTGCCCAACAAGGGCCCGGTCTATCGCAAGATCGGCCGCCGCAAGCTGGTGCCATATTACGACCGTGGCGAGATCGAGGATGGCAAGATCGCCGGCCGTGGGCTGGAGATCGCGTGGCTGAAGGACCCGACCGATCTGCTGTTCGCGCAGATCCAGGGTTCGGCGCGCATCAAGTTCGACGACGGCAGCTCGGTGCGGCTGAACTACGACGCCTATAACGGCTATCCCTATACGGCTGTCGGTCGCATCCTCATCGAGCGCGGCATCATCCCGAAAGAGGAGATGTCGATGCAGAAGATCAGGGAATGGATGACGCAAAACCCTGATGGCGCCAAGGAGCTGCGCCGCGCGAACCGCGCCTACATCTTCTTCCGCGAGGTCAATCTGTCCGACAAGGACGAGGCGGTGGGTGCGCAGGGAATTCCGCTGACCGCGGGGCGCTCGATCGCGGTCGACAAATCGCTGCATGTCTACGGCACGCCGTTCTTCATCGAGGGCGAGCTGCCGATCGAGTCGGAGCGCTCCAAGACGCCGTTCCATCGGCTGATGATCGCGCAGGACACCGGCTCGGCCATCATCGGTCCCGCGCGCGCCGATCTGTTTTTCGGCGCTGGCCAGGAGGCCGGCCGTATCTCCGGGCGGCTCCGCCATCCCATGCACTTTGTCATGCTGGTGCCGAAGGGCCTCGATCCCTCGGTGCGCGCCGCCCGGCTGCCGGTGCCTGATCCTCGTCCCTCGGAGAAGATCGCAAAGCTGTTTCCGCAGGCCGATCCCGGGAAAGGGACGGTCAAGCCAGCTGCTGCGACCGGTCCTACGGAAACCAAGACCGACACGGTCGCCATTGCCGGTCCGGTCCCGCTGCCGGCACCGCGCCCCGTGATCGAGCCCGCTTCCGAACCGCAGCGGCCGGTGAAGAAACGTCCCCATCGGCAGCAATGAAGCGATCGTCCCGTCCGCCCGTGCTGGAGCCTCGCCCCT